>CAIKTR010000019.1 GCA_903830425.1 uncultured Opitutia bacterium | reverse complement strand
TGGAACTCACCCAGGCGATCAACGGCTCGAACGTGGTCGTGGCGACGAACGACAACTGGGGTGGGGACGCACAGATCACGTCGGTGGCCAGCACGGTCGGGGCCTTTGCCCTGGGCAGTGCCGCCAGCAAGGATGCGGCGATCCTCGTGACGCTGCCGCCGGGGATCTACACGGCGAAGGCCTCGGGCGCCGCCGGAAGCACGGGGGTCGCGCTCATCGAGGTGTACGAGGTCCCGTAAGAGGAAATCCGAAGGCGGAAGCACGAAATCCGAGGCCGCCTAGGGGCGGAAGCACTAACGCGGAAGCACGAAATCCGAGGGAGAAAACCCGCGGGGCGGAAATCCGAAATCCTAGGGGGCGGAGGGCGGGCTCGTAGAATTAAGAACTACGAGCCCGACTCACTTCTATGGCCGGCTGTTGAGGTAAAAACCCTAGGCGTGTTAGGAATTTTCTCCTCGGAATGCATGTTTTCGGATCGGGGCGGGTGATACGGTAGCTCCATGAAAATCATGCGGTTGGTTTTCGCGCTGGTTGTTTCAACTGCGCTGTTGGGGGTAAAGTTGCCGGGTCAGTCCTTTTTCATGGCCTCGAAGGCCCAGTATTTTTACCAGATCGCCGCCTCCGGCGCGGTCGCCTCGCCGCTCCAGTCGTATATCTTCAACGCCAGCGCACAGGCCAACGCCTTGCTGACGCTGCCCGACAGCACTACGCGGCCGTTCACGCTCAACCCGAACGACAACAGCTACCGCATCAACCAGACGTTCCTGAGCAAGACCGCCCTCGACGCCGCGTTCCCCAACGGCACCTACCTGATCACCGGCTCCGGCCTCCCCACGCTCACGCTCAGCATGACGAGCGACAACTACCCGGCGGTCACGCCCCAGGTGACCAGCGCCACCAACGGCACCTGGAACAGCGGCGGACTGCTCGTCATCAATCCGACCCAGAGCGCCACGATCAACTTCAGCCCCTTTTCCGGTTACGCGAGCGCCGGCGTCGCGGGCCACATGAGCTTCAACGTCTACGGCACGAACAACAGCGATCCCGTGGCCCTCAAGACCGACATCATCTCCCAGGCGATCTCCGGGGTGTCCTCGACCGTGCAGGCCACGCCCCTGACGTCGTACACGATCCCCGCCGGTACCCTCACCAGCGGCCGCGTCTACCGCGCCTACCTCGTTTACGAAACCGCGAGCGCGTTGAACACCTCCGTCCTCCCCGGTTCAGTCGTGGGCTCCACTTTCATCAAGGAGCTGGATTTCTACCTCGCCGCTCAAAACGCCGGCACCTCGAGCCCGCCCCCGGTCATCACGTCCCAGCCCGCCAGTTGCACCAACGTGCTGGGCGGCACCGCGACGTTTTCGGTCTCCGTCACCGTCGGCGGCGTGAACTGGACTTCCGTGCAGAACAACAACTACGTGATTTCCTGGTACCACGACGGGGCGGAAATGAACCTCTCGGCCGGCACTGCTTCGGGCAAGTATGCGTGCACGGGTGATATACTGACCATCAACAGCCTCACCAGCGCCGACGCCGGCAACTACTCGGTCGTGTTCATCAACACCGGCGGCATCGCGGCCAGTTCGCCGGCCGCCCTGACCCTCACCGTGGCGAGTGCGCCCGCCTTCACGACCCAGCCGGCCAGTGCGACCGTCCTGTCCGGCTACACCGCTTCCTTCACCGTGGCCGCCAGCGGCAACCCCGCGCCGACCTACCAGTGGTACAAGGGCGGGGTTGCGATCAGCGGGGCCACGTCGGCCACGTACACCATTGGCGCGGTCAACACGGGCCATGCGGGCCTCTACACCGCCGTGGCAACCAACTCCGCGGGCACCGCCACCAGCACGACCGCCACCCTCACCGTGACCACCCTGGCGGCGCCGACCATCACCGCGCAGCCGCGCGGCGCCACCCTCAACGCCGGCTCCACCCTCGCCCTCACCGTGGCCGCCAGCGGCAACCCGGCGCTGACCTATCAGTGGTACAAGAACGGCGCCGGCATCAGCGGGGCCACCTCCGACACGCTCGTGCTCTCCAACGTCGGCGCCTCGGCGGCCGGCAGCTACACCGTCTACGTCTTCAACTCGCAGGGGGGCGTCACCAGCAGCGCGGCCGTCGTGGTCGTGACCAGCGACCAGCCCAGCCGCCTGCCCAACCTTTCCGTGCGCACCAACCTCGGGACCAGCCAGGTGCTGATCGTCGGTTTCGTCAGCAACGGCCCGAAAAACATGCTCGTGCGCGGCGTCGGCCCCACGCTCGCCTCCTACGGCCTGACCGGCGTCCTGCCCGATCCGACGATCGAGCTCTATAACTCCGTGCCGACCAAGATCGACGAGAACAACGACTGGAGCGCCAGCCTTTCCTCCGTCTTCTCGGATGTCGGCGCGTTCCCGCTGACCGGCGGCAGCAAGGATGCCGCCCTGCGCCGGACCTGCAGCGGCGCGCACACCGCCCAGATCAAGAGCACCGGCAGCGGCGTCGTGCTGGTGGAGGTCTACGACACCGGCGACACGGGCAAGCTGGTCAACGTCTCCGCCCGCAGCGCGGTGGGCACGGGCAACAACATCCTGATCGCCGGCTTCGTGGTCGACGGCACTGCGGCCAAGACGCTGCTCATCCGCGGCGTCGGGGCGAAGCTGGCCGAGTACGGCGTGACCGGCGTGCTCGCCGATCCCAAGCTCGAGATCTACACGGACGCCGGGGTCAAGATCGCCGAGAACGACAGCTGGAACGCCCTGATCCAGCCCGTGGCCCACGGGATCGGCGCCTTCGACCTCACGATCGGCAGCCGCGATGCCGCGCTGCTCATCACGCTCCCGCCGGGCATCTACACGGCCCAGATCTCCGGGGTCGGGGCCACCACGGGGGAGGCGATCGTGGAGGTGTATGAGGTCCCGTAGGGGGAAAATTCGAAGGCGGAAGCACGAAATCCGAAGCCGCCCACAGGGGCGGAAGTACAAAGACGGAAATCCGAAATCCGAGGCCGCCTGCGGGGGCGGAAATCCGAAGCCGCCCGCCGGGGCGGAAGTTCGAGGGCGGAAGTACGAAATTCGAGGGAGCCGAAATCCGAAATCCTAGGGCGCGGAAGGAAGGCT
>CAIKTR010000018.1 GCA_903830425.1 uncultured Opitutia bacterium | reverse complement strand
GGGCACCGGAGCCGGTCTCTTCACGTATGCGCAGGCGACGCCGACAATCACGTGGGCGACGCCGGCGGCGATCACGTATGGGACGGCGCTGACCGGCACGCAGCTCAACGCGACGGCCAGCGTGGCCGGGACCTTCGTCTATAATCCGGCGTCCGGCGGCACGCCGGTGGCGGGCACGCCGACACTGGGCGTGACCTTCACGCCGACGGATACAACCAACTACACCCTGGCGACGGGTTCAGTGTCGCTGACGGTGAACAAGGCGACGCCGACGATCACCTGGGCGACACCGGCGGCGATCTCCTATGGGACGGAGTTGTCCGGCACGCAGCTCAACGCGACGGCCAGCGCGGCCGGGACCTTCGTCTATAATCCAGCGGCCGGCAGCGCGCCGGCAGCGGGCACGCCGACGCTGGGCGTGACCTTCACACCGACCGACGCGGCCAATTACACGACGGCGACGGGCTCGGTGTCGCTGACGGTGAACAAGGCGACCCCGGCGATCACCTGGGCGACGCCGGCGGCGATCACGTATGGCACGGCGCTGTCGGGCACGCAGCTGAACGCGACGGCCAGCGTGGCCGGGACCTTCGTCTATAATCCGACCGCCGGCACCACGCCGGCGGCGGGGATCCAGACGCTGAGCGTGACCTTCACGCCGACGGGCGCGCTCAACTATACCTCTGCGACGGGCGCGGTATCCCTGGCGGTGGGTGAGTTGCCGACTCCCCCGGTCATCACCTCGGTGGTGGTCGGGTACCAGCAAGCCACGGTGAGTTTTGCCGCCCCGGAGGATGATGGCGGGCTGGCCATCACGGTGTACACGGTCACGGCGACGCCCACGGGCCTGACCCCGACGAGCGGCACGCTCCGGGCGCTGGCGGCCCGGGGCAAGGGTCCGGCGGCGGCGACCGCCGGCACGGTGGTGGTCACGGGGACCACGTCGCCGATCATCGTCACGGGGCTGATCGATGGGGTCATCTACAGCTTTGCGGTCACGGCGGCCAACAGCCTGGGGGCCAGTCCGCCCTCCGCGCCGTCGGATCCGGTGATCGTTACAGCCACTCTGCCCACCCGGCTGGTCAACATGTCGGTGCGGATCGGGGCGGGCACGGGCGACAACACCCTGATTGTCGGCTTGGTGGTCGGCGGGGCCGGTACCAGCGGTGCCAACTCCCTGCTGATCCGGGCGGTGGGCCCGACGCTGGCGAGTTACGGCGTGGGCGGCACGCTGCCCGACCCGGCTCTCGAACTGATCCCGCAGGGAGCCAGCACTCCCCTGGCCACGAACGACAACTGGGGCGGCGACGCGCAGATCGACGTGGTCGACAACATGGTGGGAGCCTTTCAGTTGAGCAGCGCGGCGAGCAAGGACGCTGCGCTGTATCTGACCGCGGCCAAGGGGGTATACACGGCCAAGGTGGTGGGGGTGGGTGGCTCCGCCTCGGGCATCGCGCTGGCGGAGATTTACGACGCCTCGAGTACTGCCTACACGGCCGCCACGCCGCGGCTGATCAATGTTTCGGCCCGGGCACGAGTAGGCACGGGCGACGGAGTGCTGATCGCGGGGTTTGTGGTCGAGGGCACGGCCTCCCGGACGGTGCTGATTCGCGCGGTGGGGCCAACGCTCGCCACCTACGGGGTCGGCGGGGTGCTGGTCGATCCCCAACTGGAACTGACCCAGGCGATCAACGGCGCCACGGTGGGGGTGGCGACGAACGACAACTGGGCGGGTGACGCGCAGATCACCTCGGTGAGCACCACGGTCGGGGCCTTTGCCCTGAGCGGTGCCGCGAGCAAGGATGCGGCGATCCTGGTGACGCTGCCGCCGGGGATCTATTCGGCGAAGGCCTCCGGCGTCGGCAACACCACCGGTGTGGCTCTCATCGAGGTCTATGAGGTGCCTTAGGAAATAAATCCGAAGGCGGAAGTACGAAAGCCGAGGCCGCCTGAGGGCGGAAATCCGAAGGTGGAAGCACGAAATTCGAGGGGCCCCCGAGGGGAAGTTCGTTCTTAAATGGGTCAGGCTCGTAGTTCTTAAATTTGAGTCTGAAACAACGTCTACGCGCATACCCAGAGTGGGGGAAAGTGCCTAGGAGCGTGAGGATTATTGTACCCGATAGTCATCGGCGCGCCTCGGGCTTGGCGGTAACATAAATGCGTGAAGCACCCCATCTGCCTTGGCCTCGTTGTCACGCTGGCGCTGCTCGCGCCGGCTGTTGTTTGCGCCCAAAGCAACTATGCCACGCCCTACACGTTCACCACCCTGGCGGGGCCTGAGTCAAATACCGGCTCAGCTGACGGGCCCGGGGCGGCGGCGCGGTTTTTCTTTCCGTCCGGGGGTGCGGTGGACAGCGGGGGCAATGTCTATGTGGCCGATACGATGAACCACACGGTGCGCAAGATCACGGCCGGCGGGGTGGTGACGACGCTGGCGGGCCTGGCGGGGGTCGCCGGCTCCGCAGACGGCACGGGGAGCGCGGCGCGGTTTCAAAGCCTTGCAGGCGTGGCGGTGGATAGTTCGGGCAATGTTTATGTCGCGGATAACGCCGATCATACGATTCGTAAGATCACCGCCGGCGGGGTGGTGACGACGCTGTCGGGCCTGGCGGGGGTCGAGGGCTCCACCGATGGGACCGGGAGTGCCGCGCGGTTCTCCGAACCCTTTGGCCTGGCGGCGGACAGTACCGGCAATGTCTATGTCGCGGACAGCGGCAACCACACGATACGGAAGATCACGAGCGGTGGGGCGGTGACGACGCTGGCGGGCACGGCGGGGGCCTACGGCTCCCTCGACGGGACCGGGAGCGCCGCGCGGTTCCATTATCCCTATGGCGTGGCGGTGGACAGTGCTGGCAACGTCTACGTCGCGGATAGCTACAACTGCACGATTCGGAAGATCACGGCGGGCGGGGTGGTGACGACGCTGGCGGGCCGGGCGGGGATGAGCGGCGCCACCGACGGCACCGGGAACGCCGCCCGGTTTGACTGGCCCACCGGGATCGCGGTGGACCCTGCCGGCACGCTCTACGTCACAGACACCCCCAATTCCACGGTGCGGAAGATCACGACGGGCGGAGTGGTGACGACGTTGGCGGGCGCGGCTGGGATGCAAGGCTGGACGGACGGTGCCGGGAGTGCCGCGCGGTTCAGCACGCCTTTCGGGCTGGGGCTCGATGGGGCCGGCAATGTTTTTGTCGTGGATTTTTTCAATTCCGCCATTCGGAAAATCAGTCCCGGAGGCGAAGTCACCACTTTTGCAGGCCTGGGCCTGCAGCGCGGAGCGGTTGACGGGGTGGGGAGCGCCGCCCGGTTTGCCCATCCGGCCGGCGTGGCCTTGGACGCGGCCGGCACCCTCTACGTGGCGGAGAACTACAACCACACGATCCGCAAGGTCACGCCGGGCGGGGGGGTGACGACGCTGGCAGGCACGGCGGGGGTGTCCGGCTCGGCCGACGGCACCGGGAATGCCGCTCGGTTTGACTCGCCCACCGGGATCGCGGTGGACGGCGCGGGCAATGTCTACGTCGCCGACAGTCAAAACGGCACGATTCGGAAGATCACCGCCGGCGGGGTGGTGACCACTCTCGCGGGCACGGCCGGCAGCTTTGGCAGCACGGATGGCCCCGGGAGCGCGGCGCGGCTGGACTATCCCACCGGCGTGACCGTGGACGCCGCAGGGGTTCTCTACGTGACGGATGCGGCCCAGCACACGGTGCGGAAAATCACGGCGGCCGGGGTGGTGACGACCCTGGCGGGCACGGCGGGGGTGTCCGGCACGACCGACGGCACCGGGAGTGCGGCGCGTTTTGACAATCCCACTGGTCTGGTCCTGGACAGCGCGGGCAACCTGCACGTCGTGGACGCATGGAACGAAACGGTGCGGAAAATCACGCCGGCCGGGGTGGTGACCACGGAGGCCGGCTCGGCGGGCAACTCCGGTTCCGCCGACGGAACGGGGACGGCGGCCCGGTTTAACGGTGCCGCTTACATCGCGGTGGACGGCGCGGACAATCTGTACGTCTCCGAGCGGGCTAACGTAACGATCCGGAAAATCGCTCCCGGCGGCGTGGTGACCACGCTGGCCGGCTTGGTCAACCAGCCCGGCACGGCTAACGGGAGCGGGAGTGCGGCTCGCTTTCTGGTGCCGGAGGGCGTGGCGGTGGACCGCGCGGGCAATCTCTACCTCGCGGACATTGCGCAGAACGTGATCCGCTGGGGCGCCGCGGCGGTGCCGGCGCTGACCAGCGCGGCCACGGCGAGTTGCACGGCGGGGCAGAGTTTCACCTATGCCGCGGTCTTGACGGGGGCGGTGGGCGACTACGGCGCGAGCGGCCTGCCGGCGGGGCTGGGCCTCAATGCCGCGACCGGGGTGATTTCCGGCACCCCGGCAAGCGCGGGCACCTATGCCATCACGCTTAGCGGGACCAACGGGGCCGGCACCAGCAGCGTGACCTTCACCCTCACGGTCAACGCCCCCGCGCCCGAAGTTGTCCCGACGCGCCTGACCAACCTCTCAGTGCGCATCGGAGCGGGCACGGGCGACAACACCCTGATCGTGGGCTTCGTGGTGGGCGGGGCCGGCACCAGCGGCACCAAGCCGCTGCTGATCCGCGCGGTGGGCCCGACCCTGGCGAGCTACGGCGTCACGGGCACGCTGGTGGACCCGACTCTCGAACTGATCCCGCAGGGGGCCAGCACTCCCCTGGCCACGAACGACAACTGGGCCGGCGACGCGCAGGTGACCGCGGTGGGCAACACGGTGGGCGCCTTTCCGCTCAGCGGGGCGGCGAGCAAGGACGCCGCGCTCTACCTGACGCCGGCCAGCGGGGTGTACACGGCGAAGGTGACAGGGGTGGGCGGCACCTCGGGCATTGCCCTGGCGGAGATCTACGACGCCTCTAGCAGCGCCTACGCGGCCAGCACGCCGCGGCTGATCAACGTCTCGGCCCGCGCGCAGGTGGGCACGGGCGACGGGGTGCTGATCGCGGGGTTTGTGGTCGATGGCACCGCTTCCCGCACAGTCCTGATCCGCGCCGTGGGGCCGACGCTGGGAACCTACGGGGTCATAGGTTCGCTCTTTGATCCCCAACTGGAACTCACCAAGACGGTCAATGGGGCCACGGTGGTGGTGGCGACGAATGACAACTGGGCCGGGGACGCGCAGATTATCTTAGTGGGCACCACGGTCGGGGCCTTTGCCCTGAGCGGTGTCTCAAGCAAGGACGCGGCGATTTTGGTGACACTGCCGCCGGGGGTGTATTCGGCGAAGGCGACGGGGGTGGGAAATACCACCGGCGTCGCTCTCATCGAGGTGTATGAGGTCCCCTAGAAAATAAATCCGAAGGCGGAAATCCGAAATTCGAGGGACCCCAGAGGGGGAAACTCGAAGGCGGAAGCACGAAATACGAGGAACTGAAAGCCGAAGGCGGCAATCCGAGGGAGCCCGGGCTGAAAAGCGGGGGCTGCCCTCGGACATCCTTGGTCTTATGGTGGCAAAGGGGGAAAAATCGGATCTTTTTCGGGGAGCGGCAACCCTAAGACAGGCTATGTCCGAAGGCGGGTGAGAAGATGGGCTCGTTGCAGTCCGGCACCCCGCCGGGCTCGACCCAACCCAGCCCTCGCCCCTTCCCCCCATGAAACTCAGCCTCCCCGTCCGTGCCCCCGTCCGCGCCTTGGGCGTGGCCCTCTTTGACAACGGTCTTCGCGTTCGCGAGGAATACGACGAACTGGTCCTCGACCAGTCGGACTACGCGCTGCGCATCCATGTGATCGAGCGGGCGGGCGGCTCGATGGTGCAGTGCCAGGTGGCCGTGTCCGAGCTCGTGCTGGCGCCCGGCTCCCTCGGCCTCTTCAGCGAGATGGCTCTGGAAGGGTATCCCGTCGTGGGGGTCGGCGCCTGCGGCGGAAAAATCTCCTGCGAGTTCAGCTGGTTTCACCCCGAGGGCGCGGACTGGCGGATCTCCGCCGAGCGCTGCGTCGGGCTGGTCGATCGGGTGGTGGGCGCCCGGATGCCGCTGCCCCGGGTGCGGTCGCACCGCTCCGGGGCGGGGTCGGTCGGGCGGCTGCGGGCGGCCGCCTAGCGGCGGGCCGCCGGCGGGTAGCGCCGGCGCACGGCGTCGGCCGTGTCCCGGACGCTGTCCCGCAGTTCCGTCGGGCTGATCACCTCGGCCGCGGCCCCCCAGCCGAGGATCCAGCGCTGGATTTCGTCGAGGCTATCCAGGCGGAGGGTGAACTCGAGCCGGCCGTCGGGCAGCTCCTTGGTTTCGAGGGTCTCGTGCCAGATGCGCTCCTTGATCAGCCCGGTGACCGCGCGGTCGAAGCGGACGACCACCTGGTAGTCGCCCTTGCCGACGTAGGCGCCGAAGGATTTGCCGAAGTGCTTTTCCGGCGAGAAATCCGCGGGCTTCCTGAACTTCTGCTGCTGGACGGCCAGCCCCTGCATGCGCACCACGGCGAAGTTCCGCAGGCTCGCGCGCTCGAGGTCGTAGCCGACGAGATACCAGGAGTTGGCGCGGTTGGCCAGGTGGTAGGGCTGGACCCGGCGCCGCTCGGGCCGGGTGTCGGGCTTGGTGTAGTCGAACTCGACCTCGAGGCTTTGCATGACCGCCCGGGAGAGGCTGGCGAACACCTTGAGGTCGGCCTTGCTCAGGCCCTGATGGTGGAAGGAGACGCTGCCGAGGCTGCGGGTGGCGGAAAAGCTGATGCGGTCGTTCAGGCCCGTGGAGAGCTTCTCGAAGGCGTGGGCGAGCTGGTCGTGGTAGGGGGTGCCCTTGTACTGCTCGAGGGCCTTCTGGGCCACCAGCAGGGCGAGCAGTTCGCCCTCGCTGACCTGGACGGTGGGAAAGTTTTTGACCGGGTAGTTGTATTTCCAGGAGTAGGTCTGGGCGTCGTATTCCACCGGCAGGTCCATCTGGTCGCGCATGAAGGCCAGATCGCGCATGATGGTCTTGGTGGAGACCTCGAGCTTCTTGGCGAGGCTGCTGCAGTTGGTGAGGCGGCCGTCCTGGAGTTCCTCATGGATGCGCAGCATCCGGGCCAGAGGCGGGCGGGACGAGGGCAGGGCACCGGGTGCAGGCATGGGACACCCCCTGTCTGACGGCGGCGCGGCGGAATGAACAGCTGAAAACCGCCGGGCGCGATGGCGGCCAGGCCCAGCGGCGGCTTGGCAGGGCGCGATTTCTTCCGCAGCGTCCGGGGAGCCTGAACCCCCGTGAGCGCGCTGCCGGCCCACTAGCCCCGATCCTCTTGCCGCCCCAATCCCGCCCCGGCTGAGCCTCCCCTCATGCATTCGCTCACCACTCTCGATTACGCCATCATCCTGGGCTACCTCGGCCTCAGCCTCGTCCTGGGCCTGATCATGAGCCGCCGCGCCAGTTCGAGCCTGGACCACTACTTCCTCGGGGGCCGCACGGTGCCCTGGTACCTGCTGGGCGTCATGGGCATGGCCAACTGGTTCGACCTGACCGGCACGATGATCATCACCTCGTTCCTCTACCTGCTCGGGCCGCGCGGGCTGTTCATCGAGTTCCGCGGGGGCGCCGTCCTGGTCCTCGCGTTCATGCTGGTCTACACCGGCAAGTGGCACCGCCGCTCGGGGTGCATGACCGGCGCCGAGTGGGGGATTTACCGCTTCGGCAACAACCCGGTGGCCCGCGCCATGCGCGTCTTCGGGGCAGTGATGACGATCATCACCGCCATCATGATGCTCGCCTACCTGGTGCGGGGGGCGAACCTCTTTTTGGGGATGTTCTTTCCGTTTCCGCCGATGTACACGACGCTCGCCCTCGTCACCCTGACAACGGCCTACACGGTGAGCGCCGGATTTTACGGCGTTGTGCTGACCGACCTGATCCAGGGACTGATCATCATGGTGACCTGCGTCATCATCGGTCTCATGGCCTGGCATCAGGTGCCCGACGTGGGCGGGCTGACCGCGCTGGCCACGCGGGTGACGGGCAATCCCGACTGGGTGAATTCGCTCCCCGCCTGGCGGACCCCGATGCCCCCGGGCTACGAGGAATATTCCCTCCTGATCCTGATGGCCGGATTCTACCTGCTGCGCAACTCGCTGGGCGGGCTCGGCACCGGTGCCGAGGCGCGCTACTTCGGCGCGCGCAGCGACCGCGACTGCGGGCTGCAGTCCCTCCAGCAGGCGATCCTCATCAGCTTCCGCTGGCCCCTCATGATGGGCTTCGCCGTCCTGGGCCTTCATTTCGTCTCCGCGAACTACTCCGATCTGTCGGTGGTGAAGACGGCGGCGGACGCGATCCACCAGTGTTATCCCCAGGTGACGGCGGCCGGCTGGCACGATCTCACCAGCGACCTGATCAACCGCCCGGCGGCGCATCCGGCGGCGCTGATCCAGACCCTGCAGTCGCTCTTCGGCGCGCAGTGGCAGTACAAGCTCCCGCTGGTTGGCGTGCACGGCACCATCAACCCCGAGCAGATCCTGCCCGCGGTCCTGCTCAACATGGTGCCCTCCGGCCTGAAGGGCCTGATCGTGGTGGCGATGTTCGCGGCCATGATGTCCTGCAAGAACGGCCTGGTGAACGGCGCCTGCGCCTACTTTGTGAAGGACATCTACCAGGCTTTCTTCCGGCCCCAGGCGGCGAACCGCGAGCTGATCGCCGCCTCCTATGTCTCCACGCTGGGCATCGTCCTGCTCGGGTTTTATTTCGGGGTCTACACGGCGAACATCAACGGCATCTGGGGCTTTATCATCATGAGCCTGACGGCGGGCCAGCTGGCGCCGGGACTGCTCCGCCTCTACTGGTGGCGGTGCAACGCCTGGGGCTGCGTGGGCGGCTCCGTCCTCGGCGCCGTCGCCGCCCTGGTGATCTTCTTCTTTTTCCGCGATCTCTCGGAGAAGTGGCAGTTCGGCATCGCGACGAGCCTGTCCTTCCTCGGCACCATCGGCGCGTCGCTCCTGACGGCGCCGACCCCGATGCCGGTGCTCCAGAACTTTTACCGCACCACGCGGCCCTTTGGCTGGTGGAAGCCGCTGCACGACCAGGTGCAGGGGGCGGAGCGCGCCGCCATGGACCGGGAAAACCGCAACGACATGATTTCCGTGCCCTTTGCCCTCGTGTGGCAGGTCACGCTGTTCCTGCTGCCCATGCAGCTCGTCATCAAGGCCTACTCCGCCTTCTGGTGCACCCTGCCCATTTTCCTGACGGGAATGGCTGGGATGTACTGGTTCTGGTGGCGTCCGCTGATGCGCGCCCAGCCGGTACCCGCCCCGGCGCCGGTCGGGTAGCCGCCGTTAAACGGGATGGCCGCCGGGTCCGGCCGCGGTCAGGCGGCCGGCCAGTCCGGGTGCCGCAGGAAGTCCGTCAGCTCGGCGAACGTGGGGCTCCGGGCCTCGCGCACGAAGAACCCGGAGGAGGCGCAGGCGCAGAGCAGCCGCTCGGCGGGCCCGAGGCGCAGCAGGTGGCCGACGGCGAAGCCGGCATTGAAGCGGTCGCCGGCGCCCGTGCTCTTGCGCGGCTGCGGGCAATAGGGTCCGGCCAGCGAGGCGGTGCCGTCGGGGCCGGCCACGGCGGCGCCGCGGAGATGGTGAATCACCACCTCGCTGATCCCGAGTTGCTCCCGGAGGCGGGTGGCGAGGGCGAGGGTGGAGGGCGGGGCCGCCTCGGTGCAGCCGGGCAAATCGAGCAGGCGGGCCACGATGTTCGCCTCGTTGCCGTTCAGGCCCAGGCTCAGGTCCCCGCTCGACTCGAATTGGCCCAGCGTGCGGAGCATGGCGCGGATGTCGCCGGCCGAGCGGCTGGAGGGATCCACCAGGTCGACAAAGAAACGCGGCCGGTGCGGCAGCTGCCCGTAGACCGCGCGCTGCAGCAGTTCCCAGACGGCGGTCATGTGCGGGTAGAGGGTCCAGTCGGTCAGCGCGATCAGCCCCGCCTCGCGGCAGGCGGCGGCATAGGCCCCGTCGGCCAGCAGGGCGGCCACCTTGTCGGGGGTGAACTCGGCCAGTTGCGTGACGGAGCTGAACATCAGTTTGCCGTCGGAGAACTCGTAGGCCAGCGTGCGCCCCGGCTCCCGTCCCCACGAGCGCGTGCGGCGGAACCGTGCGGTGATGGGCGTGAAGGCGGGGTGCGGCGGCTCGCCGAGGGTGGCGAACGCGTCGACCGGCACGCCGAGGGCGGCCAGCCCGTCGCCCATGTTGATGGCGCACCCGCCCGGCTGCACGTCGGTGACCACAATCTCGCGCAGGCTGCTCTGGCCGGCGGCCTGGGCGACCAGCGTGCCGAAGGCCGCGATGGTCGGGACCGGCGTGTAGCTTTCCAGGCTGTGGCGCTCGCCCACCAGCCGGATCATCTCGTCCACAAAGCCGTCGAAGCCGATCGCGACCGAAGGCAGGGGAGCCGGGTGGGCCCGCAGGCGGTCGGCGAGCAGGTGGCGCAGGGAAGAGGAGCTCATTCGGCTAAACGCTAGGCAGATTACGGATTGCTGACCAACCGCATGGGAAATGGCGGAGAGGGGGGGATTCGAACCCCCGGTAGGGATTTAAACCCCTACAACGCTTTAGCAAAGCGCCGCTATCGACCACTCAGCCACCTCTCCAATCCAAGCCGCCGAGGCAAACGCGCCTCAGTGAAAGTGCAAGGCGGATTTATCCGCCGGCCCGCTCAGCTTTCCTCGTCCACCGTCCGGTCCAGCTCCTCCCGGCACTCCGAGATGACGCGCAGCCAGATTTCCCGCAGGTCGAAGAGCTTGGGCAGCGTGGCCTCGCGGTAGTTCATCACGGCGCGATGCGCCGCCGCGGTGTCGGAGTTGAGCAGGGCCAGCGAGGAGTTGAGCGCGCTCAGGGCGCGCTTGAACAGGCTGATCGCCATGGCGTAGTCGCCGAAGTCCAGCGCGTGGATGGCCTGGACCGCCTGCTCCTCGCCGCGATGCAGCGAGGCCAGCAGGCTGAGGGCGAGGGGCGGCGGCACCTTCGCGGCATCGCCCGCGTTCAGCTCCCACGGCCGCTTCGCGCTCAGGTAGATCGCCTTCGTCGCGATGAAAATCGGGTTCTTGTGGAGCGTGTAGACCTCGGGCTGCTTCCGGGCCGGCGTCTCGGCCGGGGCCTCCTCGTCCGCCGGCTCCCCCGCCTCGTCGTCGTCGCTCCAGTTGCCCTGGCTCCAGCCCATCTGCTCCGCCACCGCGTCAATCCGCGTCGGACTCAGCCGGAACGCCTCATAAAAGCCGAGGTAGCGATGAATGCTGTCATCCTGCTCGCGCAAGTAGCGCTCCCAATCAAATTCGTTCCAGGCCAGATCGCCGCGTTCTTCCCATTCGCTCTCCGGGCTGCTGTCAGAATCAAAATCGCTCATTTATTGAGCCGCAAATGAGTCGGCACCGAGGGTAAATGCAAATCTAAATCAAGTGGCCCGCGAAGGGGTTTGCGGGTTGAAGCCGGCGGGCGGAGGCGGCAGGGTGGGGCGCAGATGGCAGACGTACATCACGAGGCGGTTTATTTCAGCGGCCGGGTGCAGGGCGTGGGCTTTCGCTACGCCACGCTGCAGGTGGCCAAGGAGTACGAGGTGGCCGGCTATGTCCGGAATCTCACCGATGGCCGCGTGCAGCTGGAGGTGGAGGGCCGGGCCGCGGAGGTGACGGCGTTCGTCGCCGCGGTGGAGGAGCGGATGCACGGTTATGTGCGGAAGATCGAGCGCACCGCCGGCAGCCGGCCCGCGCAGTTCAGCGGCTTCACCCTCCAATGACCCCGGCGCTCGTCCTGCGCGGGCTGACGAAGGACTTTGCGGTCGGCCGGCGCGGGGTGCGGCTCCGCGCGGTGGACCAGCTGTCGCTGCGCGTGGAGGCCGGGGAGGTCTACGGCCTGCTGGGGGCGAACGGGTCCGGCAAGAGCACGGCGCTCAAGCTCGTGCTCGGGCTGCTCACGCCAACGGCGGGGGAGTGCTCGATCCTGGGGGTTTCCAGCCGGGACGCCGCGGCGCGGCGCGCGGTCGGCTACCTGCCCGAATCGCCCGGCCTCTACCGCTACCTGACGGGCCGGGAGCTGGTGGCGTTTTTTGGCGGGCTGGCCGGCGTCCGCGGCGCCGTCCTGCGGGCGCGGGTCGACGAGGTGCTCGGCTGGGCGGGCCTGGCGGCGGCGGCGGACCGCCGGGTCGGCACCTATTCGCAGGGCATGCGGCAGCGCCTCGGGCTGGCGCAGGCGCTCGTGGATCGTCCGCGTTTCCTCATTCTGGACGAGCCGGCGGCCGGCGTGGATGCGGCCGGGTGCGCGGCGCAGACGGCATTGATCCGCCGGCTGAGGGCCGAGGGCACGGCGGTGCTGCTCACGTCGCACCTGTCGGACCAGATCGCCGCGGTGTGCGACCGGGTGGGGGTGCTGGAGCAGGGGCGGCTGGTGCGGGAGGACTCCGTGGCGACCCTGGCCGGGGAGGCGGAGCAACTGCGGCTGCGCGGCCCGGAGCTGGCGCCGGAGGACCGCGCGGCGCTGGAGCGCTGGCTGCGGGTCCGCGGCTGGACGGCGGAGGCCGCGCCCGGGTGGCCGGCCGGCGGGGCGCCGGCGGGTCTCCCCGGGGTGTTCCCGGGGCGCAACTGAGACGGTCCGAAGGAAGGAGGGCGCGTGAGTTTTTCCCTGCAGTGTCTCGGCCTGATCGCGCAGAACACGCTGCGCGAGGCGGTGCGGCAGAGGCTGTTCGCCCTGCTGCTGGTGCTGGCGCTCGGCCTGGTGGTCGCGGCGCAGGGCCTGCGCGACCTGAACGTCGGGGCGGCGGAGCTGAAGTTCATCGCCGACCTGGGCTGGGGGGCGATCGGCGGCTGCGGGGCGGTGCTGACGGTGACCGCGACGGCCCAGTTATTTTTCAGCGAGCTGGAAAACCGCACGGTGCTGGTGCTGCTGGCCCGGCCGGTGCGGCGGGCGGAGTTCATCCTCGGCAAGTATCTCGGGGTGCTGGCGATCGTGGCGATCTACTGCGCGGTGCTGACCGCGCTGCTGGCGGTGGTGCTCTGGGCGCGGGAGTCGGCCCTGCGCCAGGCCGGAGCGGAAGCGTGGCCCGCGGGTGCCGGCGTCCAACTGCCCTGGCTCGTCGCCACCGGCGTGCTGCTGGGCCTGAAACTGGCGCTGCTCGGGGCCCTGACGCTCTTGGTCGCCAGCTATGCCCGGAGCCAGACGTTCGCGGTGACGATGGGCTTTCTCGGGTGGGCGGTCGGCCACCTCCAGTTTTTGGCCGAGGAGGCGTCGGTGCGGGCCGGCTCGCTGGCGGTGCGCGGGGTCGCCGGGCTCCTCGGGCGGATGCTGCCCAACCTTCAGGTCTTTGCCGAGGCCGGCCTCGCGGCGGATGCCGGCGGGGTGGCGTGGGACTTCGTCGGCCGGGCCGCGCTGTATGCGCTCGGCCACGTCATGGCGTGCTGCGCGCTGGCGGTGGTGAGCTTTGACCGCCGTGAAATTTAGCCTGGGACCCACGTGGCTGGTGACGGTCGCCGGGCTGGCGCTGGCCGGCACGGCGTTGCACGGCCTCGAGGCGCCGCTGTGGTCGCGGGTCCGGGCGCGCCAGCCGGCGCTGCGGCTGGACTCCCACTGGGCCGCGGCCGGGCAGGGCCTGCTGCTGGGGGTGCTGGGCGGGTTTCGGACGGCGGCGGCGGATCTGGCCTGGCTGCGAATGGCGCACGCCTGGGAGGAGCAAGACGGCGTGGCGACGGACGCCTGGCTCCGGTGCGCGAGCATCCTGGATCCGGCGGTGCTGGGCTTCTGGATCAACGGGGCGCGGATCCTCGCCTACGACGTGCCGGAGTGGCGCCTGGCGGCGGCGGGCGGACCGGGCGCGGTGCCGGCGGCGGCGCGGGCCCGGCTCTATCAGGGGCAGGCCCGGAGCGCGTTGCGCCGCCTGGCGGAGGCGCGGGAGTTCCATCGCGACAGCGCGGCGTTGTGGATCGAGCAGGCGAACCTCGAACTGAACCGGCTGGGCGACGTGCGGGCGGCGGCGGCGAGCTACCGGCGGGCGGCGGAGCAGCCCCGGGCCCCGTATTACGCCGCGCGGCTGCACGGGGAACTGCTCCGCCGGCTCGGGGAAAAGCCCCGGGCGCTGGCGTGGCTGGTGCAGCTCCACCCGCGACTCCCGGCTAACGTGGAGTCCGCCGGCGCGGCGCTGGTGCTGGCGCGCATCCGCACGCTGGAGCGCGAACTCGCCGTGCCGGCGGCCCGGGCCTATCGGGCGCCCGCGGCGGAGCCGGCGCCGCCCGGGCGTTGACCTCACTTGCCCGGCCCTGTTGGGTGGCGGCATGCGGCGGCGTTTCCCGAACCTCCTGGCCCCAGCGGCATGAAGCCCCCGGATTGGAAAATCTGGGTCTCGGCCCTGCGTCCGCGCACGCTGCCCGCGGCGGTGGCGCCGGTGCTGGTCGGGTCCGGGCTGGCGTGGCGGGACGGGTGCTTTGACGGGCGCGCGGCGGGGCTGTGCCTCGGGTTCGGGCTGCTGGTGCAGATCGGCACGAACTTCGCGAACGACTATTACGATTTCATCAAGGGCGCGGACACGGCGGCCCGGGTGGGGCCGCGGCGGGCGGTGGCGGCCGGCTGGGTCGCGCCCGGGACGATGCGGGCGGCGATGGTGGGCGTCTTGGCGGCGGCGTTCGCGTGCGGGCTGGGCCTGATCGCCTGGGGCGGGCCGTGGCTGCTGCTGGTCGGCCTGGCGAGCATCCTGTGCGGCGTGGCCTACACCGGCGGGCCCTGGCCCCTGGCCTACCACGGGCTGGGCGATCTGTTTGTCTTCCTCTTCTTCGGCCTGGTGGCCGTCGGCGCGACCTACTTTGTGCAGGCGGGGACGCTGGGGGCGGACGTTTGGCTGGCGGCGGTCCCGGTCGGGCTGCTGGCGGCCAATATTCTCATCGTGAACAACTATCGGGACATGGAAACCGATGCGGCGGCGGGCAAGCGGACGCTGGTGGTGCGCTGGGGTCGGGGCTGGGCCCGGGCGCAGTTCAACGGGTCGCTGCTGGTGGCGCTGGTGGCCGTGCCGCTGGTGCTGGCCTGGCGGGACCAGTGCGGGTGGCGGCTGCTGCCGCTGGCGCTGGCGCCGCTGGCCTGGAACCACGCCCGGCGGCTGCGCGACCGGACCGCGCCGGCCGAGCAGATCCAGCTGCTGGGCGACACGGGCAGGCTGCTGGCGCTGTACGCGCTGGGCCTGACGGCCGGACTGGTGCTGCGCTGCGCCTGACCAAGCGGCCACCCGAGCCCGGGGCTCCGGTGGCCAGCGGTGCCGTCAGGGGCGGCTCAGAGGTGGGCTTCGATCTTGGCCTTGAGGGCCGCCTTCGAAACCATGCCGACGATCTGCTCGAGGACCTTGCCGCCCTTGAAGAGCAGCATGGTGGGGATGGCCCGGATGCTGTACTCGACGGCGACGGCGTCGTTCTCGTCGATGTTGACCTTCACGATCTGGAGCTTGCCGTCGAGTTCCGTCGCCAGCTCCTCGAGCACCGGGGCGATGGCCTTGCAGGGCCCGCACCAGGGCGCCCAGAAGTCGACCAGCACGGGCGTGGTGGCGGCGACGATGGTGGCCTTGAAGTTAGCAGCGGTCAGGTTGGTGATTTTTTCGGACATGAGAGGATCGGTTGGTTGAAGGGAGAATCAGTTTTGGTCAGGAAGCAACTGGGCGCGGACGGAAAGGGGGATCAGCGGGGGGTGGCGCGGTGCACGATCTCGGCCAGCTCGGTGGGCTCGACCTGGGCGAGCTGCTTGCCGCGGGTCTTCAGCTCCTCGAAGGTCTTGAGCACGGTCTCGGTCATCCGGCCATGGGTCTCCTCCGAGCCGCCGAGGATGGCGAACTGCTCCCCCGTGGTGATGCGCTTGTGGCCGTCGGTGTTGTCCAGCCCCAGCCCCAGCAGGCCCGCCGCGCGGGCGGGAGTTTTCTTCTTCTTGCTCACGCCGTCACCGTGCTGGGGTTGGCGGCGGTTTCAAGTGAGATTTCGGCGGCCACCGCCTCGCAGGCGATGTCGGCGAAGGCCTCGTCCTGGCGCAGCCGCAGGCGCCGCAGCCGGGTGAGCTCGAGGACGGCGAGGAAGGTGGCGACCAGCTTGCGGAACGAGACCGGCCCCGGAAACAGCTGGGAGAAGAGGAACGAGGGGGTGGTGCGGAGGCGCTCCAGGAGGTAGTCCATCTGGTCGGAGACGGTCACCTGCTCGTCGTGGATCTCGCCGACGACGAGCTTCTCAGCCAGCCGGCGGAGCACGATGTTGAAGGCGTTCCAGAGCTCGATGCGGTCGACCTGCTGGAGCGGGCGGTCGAGCCGGTCGTCGCTCAGGGTGGAGACGTACCGCTCCATCAGGTCCTGGCGGAGCGTGGCGAGCTGGCCGAGCTGGGCCGCGGCCTCCTTGAACTTCTTGTACTGGAGCAGCTGGTGGACCAGGTCCCAGCGCGGGTCCAGCTCCTCGTCGGTGGCGTTGGGGTCGACCGCGTGCTGGCCCTTGGGGAGGAGCAGCCGGCTTTTGATCTCCATCAGGGTCGCGGCCATCACGAAAAATTCGCCCGCGACGTCGAGGTCCAGCTGCTGCATGGCGCGCAGGGCGGCGATGTACTGGCGGGTGACCGACTCGATCGGAATGTCGTAGATATCGAGCTCGTTCTTGCGGATGAGGAACAGCAGGAGGTCGAGCGGGCCCTCAAAGACCTGGAGCTTGATGCGATAGTCGGAGTCGGGAACCACGGGCGGATGTTTGCGGAGGGGCGGGGCGCGGCAAGGGAAAATCAGCGCCGGCGCAGGGTGGCGACAAAGAAGCCGTCGGTGTCGTGCCGGGCGGGCAGGAGGGTCAGGCCGGCGGGGCCCGGCTCGAACCCGAACGCCTGGACGGGGGGCCGGGGCGCGAAGCCGGGGTGGTCGGCGAGGAACTTGGCCAGGACCCCCTCGTTTTCGTCCGGGCACAGCGAGCAGGTGGCGTAGACGAGGTGGCCGCCGGGCTGGACGCAGGGGGCGAAGCGGGCGAGCAGGGCGAGCTGCTGCCGGGCGTGCTCGGCCACGGTCGCCGGGGTCGTGGTCCATTTCAGGTGGGGCGAGCGCCGCCAGGTGCCGGATCCGCTGCAGGGGGCGTCGACCAGCACGCCGGCGTAGCGGCCGGCCGCGGGCTGGGTCGTGATGCGGATGTTGTCGCGGCCGGCGCGCTCGGCGCGCACGAGCAGCTCGTCGAGGGCGGCCGGGCGGATGTCGTGCGCCTCGACCAGGCCGGCGGGGCCCACCCGCTCGCTGAGCTGGAGGGTCTTGCCGCCGGCGCCGGCGCAGGCGTCGAGCCAGCGGTCGCCGGCGTGGATGGCCGTGCTGGCCAGCACCAGCTGGGAGCCGAGGTCCTGCACCTCGATGCGGCCGTCGGCGTAGGCGGCGGTTTGGGTGACGTCGGCGTCGTCCAGCACCCGCCAGGCCGAGGGCAGCGCGGGGGCCGGCTGGGTGCGCCAGCCCCGGTCGGCGAATTCCCGGGCCACGCCGGCCTCGTCTGCGGTTTGCAGCCGCAGCCAGAGCGGGGCGCGGGCGAGCAGGGCCTCGAGCTCGCGGGGGGTGCCGGCCGCCGGGCACTGCGCGCGAAACCAGCCCGGCAGCAGGTCGGCGGCGTCGGCCTCCAGAAACGCGGCGCGGGCGGCCAGGGAGGGCAGCCCGGGCCAGTCCCCGCAGGTCTCGACGCGATAGGCCCGGGTGTCGCGGGTCTCGGCCGCCAGCCAGGCGGCCCGCTTGACGGCGCGGGCGGGGTCGCGGTCCAGCCAGGGCTCGATCCACGGGAGGTAGCGCAGGGTGGTGTAGATCAGCTCGCGGTACAGCCGCCGGTCGCGGGAGCCGAAGCTGCGCTCGCGGCTGAGCCGGCGCTGGATCAGCGCGGGCAGCGCGCGGTCCTGGTGCCAGTGCGGGCGCAGGGCCTGGATCAGGCGCAGGAAAACCTGCTGCTGGCTGCTGGCGACACTCATGGGGCGCGGGCCTAGAACCCGATCGCGGTCACCTGCACGTGGAACCCGGCCCGGCTTTCGCGCCGCGGGCCGTCGTAGAGCGTCACGGCGTACTCGGCGAGCCACAGGTTGGAGATTTTCTGGCGGATGGCGTAGGCCTGCTCGTTGAAGCGGTGCTGGCGGCGGTCGTACTGCAGCCGGACGACGGCCTCGTAGGCCTCGTTGATCCGGCGCCGGGCCTCGATGCGGTAGTCGTTCAGCTCCTGGCGGAGGAAGTTGCTCGAGAACCGCGCGGACCACTGGTCGCCGTCGAGGAGGGTCAGGCCGGAGTTGAACTCGCGCAGCCGGAAGCTCCGGGGGGCCACGCTGGTGTAGGCGTCGAACTGCATCCAGCGGGCCGGCAGGAGGGCGAATTCGGCGTGGACCTCGGAAAGGTCGCGCATCCCGGCCGGCCGCTGGAGGCGGAAATCGGACGCGAGGTTCAGCACCAGGAGGTCGCGCGAGCCGTAGGTGGCGTCGCGGGTCTGCAGCGTGTTGTCGAGGCCCAGCCGGAGCGTGTGGGTGGCGTGCAGCGCGTCGAGGTTGCGCACCGCGCCGAGCCCGAGCGGGGGCAGGTAGGTGCTGAAGGCGTCCCGGTCGATCGGCGGCAGGTAGGCCGCGCCGCGCTCCGCCTCGGGGATGTAGCGGTAGGAGAGCCGCGGGGTCAGCAGGTGGCGCAGCCCGTCGATTTTCCAGGTCTCGTTCCGGTAGGCCGAGACCGCGCTGGCGCGGAGCTCGGCGTCGCAGCCGAGCTCCCCGAGCACGCGGGTGTAGGTGCTGCGCCCGCCGGTGGCGCGGTTGTAATGGGTGAGCCGGCCGCCCGCGAGCGGGGTGACGCTCAGCCACTCCACGGGGGCCCAGGTGCGGCTGAGGGCGTAATAGGCGTCGAGGCGCTCGCTGGTCCGCGCCGTCCCGGCGCCCCCGACCGGGTCCTCGCGCAGCACGGCCAGGCTGGCGGTGAACCGCTCGGTGAGCCCGGGGCCGACGGTGAGCGGCAGGAGGTCGAAGCGCAGCTCCGGCAGGCGCTCCTGGACGGCCTGGTAGGAGTTCGGCTGGAAGCGGGCGAAGAGGGAGACGAAGTAATTGCCGCCGGTGTAGACGGACTCGAGGAACGAGTCCGGCTGCTGGACGGGGAAGAAGGCGTCGGGGCGGAAGTCGCGGAGGATCTCCGAGTCCTGCCAGTAGTTCAGCTGGCCGGTGAGGGTGAGGCCGGGCGCGAGCTGCTGCTGGTGGTCCCAGGCGACGAAGCCGCGGTTGGCGGGCACGGGGCGGCCGAGCACGTCGGTCAGGCGGTCGCCGTGGTCGTGGATGAAGCCGGAGGAGAAGTTGCCGTGGAACTCGGCCCCGGGGGTCGCGCCCCGGTAGCTCCCGGAGGGGCCGGCCATCACGCCGCGGTTGGTGTAGAGGCCGAGGTCGCCGCCGAGCCGGGTGCCGGGGGCGACCGGGAGATGCAGGCCGGCCTCCAGCATCACGCCGAGCGAGGAGCGGTAGCCGCCGAGCAGCGAGACGTAGGAGATGAGGGGCTCCTTGAGGTTCTGCTGGAACCGGCCGAAGCCGACCGGCCGGACGTCGCCGAGGCCGAGGTTGGCGCTGTCGGCGCGGAGGCGCTGCCCCGGGGTGTAGAAAATGCGCGCCGCGTGCAGGGTGGGCACGAACGGGCCGGGCTCGTGCACCGTGGCGCGGGCGTCCTCCACCGTGAGGGTGGTGCGGTCGCCCTGGGCGCGGGTGCCGGTGAGGTAGAGCGGGTACTCGCCCATCCGCAGGTTTTCGACCGTGTAGGTGCCCTCGCGGAGGTGGTAGGTGATGACGTCGGCGAGCAGGCGGCGGGCGCCCTGGGTGAAGGTGGCGTGGCCGCGGGCGACGACGATCCGGGTGTCCGTCCGGTAGCGGATCTCGTCGGCGGTCAGGAGCAGGTCGCCGTAGGCCAGCTGGGCGTTGCCGACGCCGACGGCCTCCCGGGTGCGGCCGTCATAATACGAGGGCTCCTCGCTGGTGAACACGGGGGCGGCCGGCTCCGCCGCCGGCGCGGCGTAGGGGCCGGCCAGGAGGACGGCGAGCGAGGTGAGGAGCAGACGGCGGGTCACGGGCGCAGCAAAGGCGGCGCGGCGCGGGCAAGCAAGCCTCGGCGTGGCGCCGGCCGGGGCCCGCGGCATATTGGGGCTAGACCGCGGCGCCGGGGTGGGACACCTTCGGCCACCCGTCCGACGTGCTCCTGTCCAAAACCGACCTCCAGGCCCTGCTGCAGGGCCGCCACGCCTCGCCGCACTCCGTGCTGGGCATGCACCCGCACCGGCGGGGACGCAGCGCCGGTCTGGTGGTGCGCGCGCTGGTCCGCGAGGCCGAGGCGTGCGCGGTGGTCGAGGTGGAGGGCGGCCAGGCGTGGGCGATGACGCGGCTGGCGCCGGAAGGGTGCTTCGAGGTGTTCCTCCCGAAGCGGCCGGGGGTCTTCCGCTACCAGCTGCGGGTCACGCACCCCGGCGGCGAAGTGCGCCAGTTTTTCGACCCCTACGCCTTCCTGCCGACGCTGGGGGAGCAGGACCTGTACCTGTTCAACGAGGGCAACGAGCACCGGATCTACGACAAGCTCGGCGCGCACCAGCGGACGCTGGACGGGGTCCCGGGGGTGTCGTTCGCGGTCTGGGCGCCGGCGGCGAGCCAGCTCTCGCTGGTGGGCAACTTCAACCACTGGGACCTGCGCTATCATCCGATGCGCTCCCTCGGGCCCTCGGGCGTCTGGGAACTGTTCGTCCCGGGGCTGGGCGAGGGGGAGGTCTACAAGTTTTCCATCCGGGACCAGGCCGGCCACGTGCGGCTGAAGAGCGACCCGTACGGCACGTATTTCGAGGCGCCGCCGAACAACGCCTCGGTGGTGTGCGACACGCGCGGCTTTGTCTGGGGGGACGACGGCTGGATGGAGCGGCGCCGGGCGGCGGCGGGGCGGCTGGACCGCCCGGTGTCCATCTACGAGGTGCACCTGGGCTCGTGGCGGCGCAAGCCGGAGGATGCCAACCGGCCGCTCAGCTACCGCGAGCTGGGCCCCCAGCTGGCGGAGTATGTGACCGAGCTGGGCTTCACGCACGTGGAGTTCATGCCGCTGGCGGAGCATCCCTTTGACGGCTCGTGGGGCTACCAGGTGACCGGCTTCTTCGCGCCGACGCACCGGTTCGGGCGGCCGGAGGACTTTGCCTGGCTGGTCGACTACCTGCACCAGCGGGACATCGGCGTGATCCTCGACTGGGTGCCGGCGCATTTTCCCCGCGACAGCTTTGCGCTGGCGGAGTTTGACGGGACGCACCTCTACGAGCACGCCGACCCGCGGCTGGGGGCGCACATGGACTGGGGCACGCTGATCTTCAACTACGGGCGCAACGAGGTGCGCTGCTTCCTGCTGGCGAACGCGCTGGCCTGGCTGGAGCGCTACCACATCGACGGGCTGCGGGTGGACGCGGTGGCGTCGATGCTCTACCTCGACTATTCGCGGCAGGAGGGGCAGTGGATCCCGAACCGGTTCGGCGGGCGGGAGAACCTCGAGGCCATGGACTTCCTGCGGCAGGTGAACGACCTGGTGCACCAGTACCACCCCGGGGCGCTGATGATCGCGGAGGAGAGCACCTCGTTTCCGGGCGTGACCCAGCCGGTGGCGGCCGGGGGGCTGGGCTTCGACTACAAGTGGAACCTGGGCTGGATGCACGACACGCTGCGCTATTTCGGCAAGGAGGCGGTGTACCGCAAGTGGCACCAGCACGACCTCACCTTCGGCATGCTGTACCAGTACGCCGAGCACTTCGTGAGCGTGTTCTCGCACGACGAGGTGGTGCACGGGAAGGGCTCGCTGCTCTACAAGATGGGCGCGTGGCACATCGCGGAGAAGGCGGCGAACCTGCGGGCGCTCTACGCGCACCTCTGGCTCTACCCGGGCAAGAAGCTGCTGTTCATGGGCGGGGAGTTTGCGCAGTCGCGCGAGTGGAACCACGACGCCAGCCTCGACTGGCACCTCTGCCAGTATCCCGACCACGAGGGCGTGCGGCTGCTGGTGCGGGACCTGAACCGGCTGTACGTCAGCGAGCCGGTGCTGGGCGCGAACGACTTCAACCCGCAGGGCTTCCGCTGGATCTCGTGCCAGGACGCGGACGCGGGGGTGCTCGCCTACCTGCGCACCGACGCCGCGGAGCAGACGTTCTTCGCCGTGGTCGGGCATTTCTCCGGGGCGACCCGCACCCACCGGGTCGGCCTGCCGCGGGCGGGGCTGTGGCGCGAGGTGCTCAACAGCAACAGCCAGTTCTACGCGGGCAACGGGCTGGGCAACGAGGGCGGGCGGGAGACGGAGCCCGTGCCGTGCGACGGCCACGCCCAGTCGGTCGACGTCACGCTGGCGCCGTTCAGCACGGTCATCTTCAAGTGGACGGCCCCGTGAGGGGGGCGGGCCGGCGCGTCACCGCGGCCGCAGCAGGCGGAACACCGGCAGGCTGCCGCGGTTCTTGAGGTCGATCTGGCCGCGGGCCTCGACCTCGAAGTGGGGGCGGAGCAGGTCGGCGGTGACCGCGGAAACCTGGGGGATGTCGGGCTCGCCGTGCGACTCCAGGCGACTGGCGATGTTGACGGTGTCGCCCCACAGGTCGTAGGCAAACTTGGTGGAGCCGATGATGCCGGCGACCACCGGTCCGGTGTGGAGGCCGATGCGGAGCTGCCACTGGGACTGGTGCCGGAGGTTGAACCGGTGCATGGCGGCGAGCATCTCGAAGGCCATCCGGGCGCAGCGCACGGCGTGGTCGGCGAGGGGCAGCGGCACGCCGCCCACCACCATGTAGGCGTCGCCGATCGTCTTGATCTTCTCCAGCCCGGCCTGCTCGCTCAGGCGGTCGAACTCGGAAAAGACCTCGTTGAGCAGGCTGACGGTGCGGGCGGGGGTGAAGCCGGCGGCGATGTGGGTGAAGCCCACGATGTCCGCAAACATCACCGTGGCCTCGGCCGCGGCGTCGACGATTGTCTGCTCGCCCGCCTTCAGGCGCTCGCCGATGGCCCGGGGCAGGACGTTGAGGAGGAGCCGCTCGGACTTGGCGCGCTCGCTCTGGATTTCCGCGAGGTAGGCCTGCTCCTGGTCGCGCAGCCGCTTCTTTTCCAGCGAGGCGGCGATGCGGGCGCGCAGGATCACGGGATTGAAGGGCTTGGGCACGTAGTCCTCGGCGCCGGCCTCGATGCAGCGCACGGTGCTGGCGACCTCGTCGAGGGCGGTGAGCATGACGACGGGAATGTGCCGCAGCTGCGGGTCGGCCTTGAGCCGGTCGAGGGTCTCAAAGCCGTCCATCACCGGCATCATGATGTCGAGGAGCACGAGGTCGAAGCCCTCGCGGGCCATGAGGGCGAGCGCCTCCTGGCCGTTGCGGGTGCCGGCCGCCGTGTAGCCCATGCGGGCCAGCCGGCGCAGGAGCATCTCCCGGTTGAGCAGCTCGTCGTCCACCACCAGGATGCGGCCCCAGGCGGCCGGGGGCGGCGTGCCGGCGGGGGCGGCCGAGCGGCTGGCGGCGCCGGCCGCGACGGGGGAGGTGGAGGTGGGCGCCGTGGAGTGGGGCGTCAGCGTGTCGGTGTCGAGCAGCTGGCGGAGGTGGGCGGTGGCCTGGTGGATCTTGCGGAGGTCGGCGACGAGGTCGTCGCGCGCCCGCTGGCGGGCGGCGTCCTCGCAGAGGTCGCGGTAGCCGACGAAGGCGTTGAGCGGGCCGAGCATGCGGCGGCGCAGGCCGGGCAGGTCGATCTGGCCGGCCTCGACCTTCCACTGGGCGAGGCCGTCGTTGAGCGTGATCAGGAGTTCGCCGGCGGAGCCGCAGAGGTGGTGGAGGTCGTCGAGCAGCTCCGGGGGGCCGGACTCGGTGACGGTCTCGATCAGCATCTCGCTGTAGCCGATCATCTGGTTGAGCGGCGTGCGCAGGTCGTGGCGCAGCGTCTTGATCGCCTCGCTGGGGCTGGCGCGCTCCACCGGGGCGGCCGAGGCCGGCCGGTCGGAGGGGGCGGGGGAGCCTGGTGCGGGGGTGCTCACGCCGGGGGCTTGGCCAGCAGCGCCTCCATCTTGGCGAGCAGGCTGGCGAGGTCGACGGGCTTGGTCTCGAATTCGTCGCAGCCGGCGGCGAGGGCCTTCTCGCGGTCCTCGGCCATGGCGTGGGCGGTGAGCGCGACGATCGGAATCCGTGCGGTGGCGGGGTCGGCCTTGAGCCGGCGGCTGGCCTCCCAGCCGTCCAGGCCGGGCAGGCTCATGTCCATCAGGACCAGGTCGGGCTGGCCCTGCTGGGCCTGCTCGACCGCGGCCAGGCCGTCGACGGCGAGCAGCATCTCATAGCCGCGCTTCTGCAGCCGGCGGGCCAGCATGTCGCGGTTCATTTCGTTGTCTTCGACGAGCAGGATTTTGGGCATGGCGGGGGGGATGAGGTTAGGGGGCGGGCGGCGCGGGCGGGCGGCCCGGGCGGCGGAGAAATTCGCTGATGGTGCTGCGGACCTCCTGGAGGAGCTCGGCGGTGGTGTACCGGCCCTTCTGCAGGACGCGCTCGGCCTGCTGCTGCAGCAGGCGGCGGACCTCGCCGGTGAGGTCGAGGGAGGTGACGACGACGACGGGGATGGTGCGCCAGGTGGCGTGGGCGCGCATCTGGCGGAGGACGGAGAACCCGTCGACCTCCGGCATGAGCAGGTCGAGGAGGACCAGCGAGGGGGTGAAGGTGCGGAGCAGCTCGAGGGCGCGGCGGCCGTGCTCGGCGGGGACGGCGATCCAGCCCTCGCGCTCGACCAGGCGGACGATCATCTCGCGGGTGGCGGGGTCGTCCTCGACGACGAGGATGGTGGTATCCTGGCGCGGCGTGCTGAGCTTCGCGAGAATGGGCAGGAGCTTTTCGCCGTCGACCGGCTTGATGATGTAGTCGGAGGCGCCGAGGGCGGTGCCGGCGGTCTGGGCGTCGTCCACGCGGGTGAGGAGGATGACGGGCACGGTGGCGAGCTGGGCGTCGGCCTTGAACTGCGCCATCAGGTTCCAGCCCTGCAGCTCGGGGGAGAGGGTGTCGAGGATGATGATGTCGGGCCGGAACTCCCGGGCGTGGGCCAGGGCGGCGGGCTCGCTGGTGAGGCCGGCGACGGTGTAGGTGTCGGCGGGGAGCAGTTCCGCGAGGGCGGCGCGGACGGACGGGTCATCGGCGACCACGAGGATGCGGGCGGGCGCGAGGACCGGGGCCGCGGGCGGGGTGACGGAGACCGGAGCGGCGGGGGCGGAGCGGGAGGGCTCGCTGGCCGCGGGGGCGGCGCTGGGGGCGGCCGGCTTGGCGGCCACGACCCGGGCCGGGATGCGGGTGGTGAAGGCGGAGCCCTGGCCGGGGGTGCTGGTGACGGTGACATCACCGCCCATGAGGCGGGCGAACTGGCGGGAAATGGCGAGGCCGAGCCCGGTGCCGCCGTAGCGGGCGGTGGTGGAGGAGTCGGCCTGGGCGAAGCTCTGGAAGAGCCGCCCCATCTGCTCGTCCGTCATGCCGATGCCGGTGTCGAGCACCACGATGACGATGGTGTCCCCCGCCGGGCCGGACTCGCGGTGGGCCCGGAGGGTGATCTGGCCGGCGGTGGTGAACTTGGAGGCGTTGCTGAGGAGGTTGAGCAGGACCTGGCGCAGCTTGGTCGCGTCGGCGTGCATCACGCCCAGCTGCTCGGAGCATTCGACGACGAGGTGGTTTTTCTTCTTCTCGATGAGGGGCGCGACGGTGCTGGCGGCCTCCCGCACGAGGGTGCCGACATCGAAGGACTCGAGGAAGAGGTCCATCTTGCCCGCCTCGATCTTGGACAGGTCGAGCACGTCATTGATGAGGCCGAGGAGGTGGCGGGCCGCGCTGAGGATCTTGCCGAGGTCGTCGATGGCGCCCTGGTCGGCCGCGTCGGTGGCGTCCTCGAGCAGGATCTCGGAGTAGCCGATGATGGCGTTCATCGGGGTGCGCAGCTCGTGGCTCATCTTGGCGAGGAAGCTGCTCTTGGCGAGGTTGGCCTCCTTGGCGGTGAGCATCATCTTCTCCAGCTCGAGGGTGCGGTCGCGCACCTTCTGCTCGAGGGTGCGGTTGACCTCCTCCAGCATCGCGTTGATTTCCGCGAGACGCTCGCGGGCGCCTTCGGCGTTGTCCTTCGCGATCAGCAGGTCGGCATCCCGCTGCTGGATGGTCGTGAGCATCGAATTGAAGGCGTCGACCAGCATGCCGGTCTCGCCGCCGGTCTTGCGGTTGACCCGGATGTTGTAGTCGCCGTCGACGGCCACCTTGCGGGCGGCGTTGGCCAGCCGGGCGATGGGCTCGGAGATGGCGCTCTGCGCGAAGCGCGAGGCGCCGAGGGCGAAGAGCATGGCGAGCAGGAAGAGGATGGCCATGCCGCGGAGGGGCTCGAGCAGGCGGTCGCTCTCCAGGCCGCCGAACTGGGCCTTGAGGTAGAGGGTGCCGACCTTGCGTCCCTCGAACATGAGCGGGCGGAAAATCGTCACCTGGTTGGCGGAGAAATTGAGGGTCGTGCCCTTGGCGAACGGGATGTACTCCACGGCGCCGGGCTTCACGAACTTGGCGAGGAGCTTGTTGTCGGCGGAGTAGACCGCGGCCGCGACGATGGTGGGGTCGGACTGGAGTGCGCTGAGGGAGAAGTCGGTGGCCTTGGGGTCGCGGGAGAGGATGCCGGTGGTGTTCTGCACGAGCATCCGCTGGTTGCTCTCCATTCGGTCCTGCACCGACTGCTTGATCTTGTACCATTCGACCACGAGGTAGCCGCCGAAGGCGGTCAGCAGGGTCACGGCGCAGATCGAGGTGATCAGCAGGGTGAGGCGCCAGCGGAGGGGCATGCGGTCAAACATGGGTGGTGAGGCGAAGGTGGGGAGAAAAGCCGGCGGCGGAGGCAGGACGCCGACGGACGGGGGACAGCAAGGAAAGAGCTGGCTCCGGCGCGGCTAAAAAATACCGAAAATCTTCCGCCAACTACGTTCGCGAACCATGGGTCTGTCAAATAATACTGGGTCGCGGGTGGCGAATGCCGCGGGTGCGGCGGGCAGGCCGGCGGGCGCGCCGGGTGC
>CAIKTR010000017.1 GCA_903830425.1 uncultured Opitutia bacterium | reverse complement strand
TCAGTTTCGCTCACGGTGTCGACGTGCAGCCGAGTGCCATCCCAAAACCACAGCAGTTCGCTCGCGGCGCAGACGGTGTCGAGAAACTGGCCGGCTGGCACGTTCTGGAAATCGCCGGAGATCAGGGTCGCGGCCCGGTCCGAGATATCGACCGGCAAGCCCTGCTGGACGGCGAAGGCGCGCAGCAGGTCGCGCACGGGCAGTTGGTCGACCTGCGTGGAGTAGGTGGGGTTGCTCCAGGCCAGGTCAGCCGCGGCGGCGGACGGAACCAAGACACCGAGCAGGAGGGGGAGGAGGAGTCGGGTTTTCACAGATGGGCGCCTTTGGGGAGGAGGGTGGCGACTTGGTCGCGCCAGAAATCGAGCTCATTGAGCAGGCCCTCGGCGCCGTCCAGCACGGCTGCCGCCAACCGGGCGTCGCAGGGCCAACGGCGCCAGAGCACCAGCCGGTTCTCCCGCTCGTCGTAGCTGAGGATCTCGGGCCGGGCCTGCCCTTTGAGGCGGGCCAGGTTGCACGCCAACAGGTGGCGCAACAGGTCCTGTTGCGCGGTCCCCGCCAACCCGGCGGCGGCACCGAGCGCGAGCACCTCGGCCTCCAGCACGGCGTGGGTCTCGCCGTGGCGGGCCAGGCGCAGCACGGCCTGGTCCAGGCGCAGTTCATACTGCGCCGCGGCGGTGGGCGGGGGCAGGGGCACGGCGAGGGCGTCGCACAGGGTGTGCAGGGCGGTGGCGAGGTCGTTCATAACGGCGGTCACATCGTGATCCGGCCGAGCGGCTGGATGGTAATTTCCTCGGTCAGTTCCTGGTGCGAGAGCACCGGCAGGTCGTACATCTCCTGCTCGACCAGCTTGCGGGTGTAGCGGCGCACATCCATCGAGGTGAGCAGCACCGGGCGGTGGTTGTTGTCGGCGAGCTCGCCGACCTGCTTGCGCACCGACTGGAGGAGTTTTTTCACGCTGGTCGGGTCGAGGGCGAGGTAGGCGCCGGAGGAGGTTTGGCGGATGGCCTTGCGGATCTTCTCCTCCACGTCCGGTTCCAGCAGGTAGGCCGCGATGATGTTCTGGCCGCGGCTGAACTTGTAGCTGATGTAGCGGCGCAGGTTGGAGCGCACATACTCGGTCAGGAGCACCGCTTCCTTCTCCTTCTGGCCCCACTCGATCAGGGCCTGCAGAATCGTGCGCAGGTTGCGGATCGAGACGTCTTCCTGCACCAGGCGCTGGAGCACCTCGGCGATTTTTTGCACCGGGAGCACGCGCTGCACCTCGCGCACGACTTCCGGGAACTGGGCCTCCATTTTCTCGAGCAGGTATTTCGTCTCCTGCAGGCCGACGAAGTCGCCGGCGTAGCGCTTGAGGATGACGCTGAGGTGGTGGGTCAGCACCTGGGTGGGGCGGAGCACCGGCACCCGGGCCTTGGTCAGGGTCTCCACATGCTCATCGGCGACCCAGTACGGCTTGAGGCCCTGGAGGAAGGGCTTGTCCTCGATAAACGGGACCTTGAGCATCTTGAGCGTCTCGGGTTTTTCGCGGGCGATGACGTGGCCGGAGCGGAAGGCCCCTTCGGCGACGGGCACCTCATGCAGCAGAATGCGGTAGTGGTCGGCGGCGAGCCCCTCGTTGAAGCGCAGGTGAATGCCGGGGAAAGGCACCCCCAGGTCATGGTACAGCGCCTGGCGCACGCGGATGAGCTCGTCGTTCATCGCGTCGGCGTCGATATGCCCCTGGCTGGCCGCCGCGACATCGATCAGCAGCGGCACGGTGACGGAGAACTCGTCGCTGGAGTCCTTGCGCTTGAGCGGGACCTTTTGGACGGCGGGGGCCATGGCGGGCAGGTCACGGGTGTCGCGCGGGGCGGCGGCCTTGTCGCGCCGCACGATGGCGAAGCCGCCGGCGAGCGCGGTGAACCCCAGCACCAGAAACGGGAACGGGGGGAAGCCCGGCACCAGGCCGAAGGCGACCATGAAGCCCCCGCCGATGAAGAGCGCCTTCGGTTGCGAGAGGAGCTGCTTGCCGACGTCGCCGCCGAGGGTGGATTCCACGCCCCCGCCGCCCCGCGTCACGATCATGCCCGCCGTGATCGAGATCAGCAGGGAGGGGATCTGCGAGACGAGACCGTCGCCAATCGTCAGGATCGAGTAGGTGGACAGCGCCTTGGAGACTTCCATGCCGCGCTGCATCACCCCGATGGTGACGCCGGCCAGCACATTGATGGCGGTGATGATGATGCTGGCGATCGCGTCGCCCTTGACGAACTTCATCGCGCCGTCCATCGCGCCGTGCAGCTGGCTTTCCTTTTCCAGGTCGGACCGCCGGTGCTTGGCCTCCGCCTGGTCGATCGTGCCGGCGCGCAGGTCGGCGTCGACGCTCATCTGCTTGCCGGGCATGGCGTCGAGGGTAAAGCGGGCGGCGACCTCGGCGACGCGCTCCGCGCCCTTGGTGATCACGATGAACTGGACGAGCGTGATGATGAGGAAAATCACGACGCCCACCGCGAAGTTGCCGCCGACGACGAAGTTGCCGAAGGTGAAGATGATTTCGCCCGCGTGCGCCTCGAGGAGGATGAGGCGGGTGGTGGTGATGTTCAGGCCGAGGCGGAACAGGGTGGTGACGAGGAGCAGCGAGGGGAACGTGGAGAAGGCGAGGATGTTCGGCACATACATCGCGATCACGAGCATCAGGATCGACAGGGAGAGGTTGGTGGCCAGGAGCAGATCCAGCAGGAAGGGCGGGATCGGCAGGATCATCATCGAGAGGATCAGCACGACCGCGATGGCCAGGAGCACATCGGCGTAGCGGGTGACGCCGAGCAGGCTGTTCTGCAGTTGGATTATTCTGGCTTTCATAGGGGGAGTTCGTCCGGAGCCAGAATCTTGGCGAGGACGGCGCGCGCCCCTTCCTCGTCGCCGAGCAGCCAGAGGGCCTTGGCGTAGATCAGGCCCATGGCCTTGCGCTCGGGGGCGGCGGCGAGGGGATAGGCGTGGGCGGCGAGGACGGCGGCGCGTTCGACGTGCCCGGCGGACAATTCGGCGAAGGCCAAGCAGCGCTCGACCTCGCCGTCGTCGGGGTAGGCGCGGTGGAGGGGGCGCAGCAGCACCGCGGCCTCGCCCGCGCGGCGCTGCTCCAGGTGCAGGTAGCCGAGGACCAGCAGCGTGTCGCGCTCGTGGGCCGTGAAGGCAAGAGGGCTGGGAAGCGCGGCGATCATCCTTTGAGCAGCGCGTAGCGCAGCGCCTCGCCGAGTTCCTGTTCACTGCTGCGCAGTCGCAGCACCGCAATGGCGGCGTGCAGTTCTTCCGCGGCGGCCGGACCCGCGGCCAGGGGCAGGCGGCGGGCGAACTGCGCGGTCACGCCGGCGCAGAGCTGATGGAAGCGCGAGGGCGCGAGTACATTGCGGTCGAAGGCCTTGGGGCGCACGGCCTCCAGGATCATCGTGTCGAAGGTGTCCGCCTGGAGGAGCGCCTGCAGCCGCGCCTCGATCCCGGCATCAATGGGCTGGAGCCGGTGGTCCTCGGGGAGCTGCGCGCCGTTCTGGGCCTCGTCGATCAGCGCGATGCTGCTCAGGCCGAGGTACTGCCGAAACGCCTCTGGGAGCAGCGGCTTCATGCCGCACCTCCCAGCGCGTTGTGGAGTTGGTCGAGTTCGCGGATAATCTCGTTGAGGGCCGCCTGGTCGAGCTGCTCCGGGCCCAGGAGCACGGCGAAGACGCGCTGGTCGCGCAGCATCGCCACATGCACGGGCCAAGCGAGCGCTTCGCGGTAATGGGTCGCGGTCAGCACGGCCGCCAGGCTGGCGTCCCCGCCGCTGGCCAGCGTGCGCGCGAGGCTGACCAGCACCGACTGACCGCGGGGGCCCGCCCACTCAATGGCGAGGGTGCCGATCGTTTGGATCGTCAGCACCACGCGCCCGTTCGGGCGCAGTTGCAGATCGTCCACTCCGATGGACCGGCCGAACTCGGCCAGGGTTTGCTGGACCTGGTTCATAGGGCCTCCTCCTGGGAAATTTCCCGGTCGAGCGCGGTCTGCAGCGCCTCGAGCAGTTTTTCGCGCGCGTCCGGCGAGAGGAAAAGTTTCAGGGGGAGCAGGCGGAGACGTTCCCGCAGCTGCGTGAGGAAATAGATCCGGCCCTCCAGCGGACGTATGCCCGCGTCCGCGACGAGCTGCGTGAACCGCTCCGGCTCGGCCAAGCGCTGGCTCAGCAAGTGCAGAATCGCCTTCATCAAGTCGTGGGCGGTAAAGGGGGCGGGGGGCGGCATCGTCGGTTAGCCGGCAAACAGCTGTTGCGTCTTCTGCAGCAGGTCGCCGAGGGACTTGAAGGTGTTGCCCAGCGCCTGCACGTGGTAGATGTCGTCGATCGCGCTTTTCAGCTGCGGCTTCTCCAGCGATGAGCCCATGATCTTGCCGTCGAGATCGCTGCCGGCGGCGCGCAGCAGAAACTCCAGCGTCTGGGTGAATTGCGCGGGGCCGTAGCGGTCCATGATGGACGTGTAGATCGAGTTGACCGACTGCCCGCCGAGGATGGAAAAACGGTATAGGTTGCGCAGGGCCTCGGTGCCCTCCGAGCCCTGGCCGGCGTACCGGAGGACGTCGGCCGCGATGTTGAGCCCGGCGCGGATCGCTGGGCCGGCCTGCTCCATCAGCTTGCCCTTGGCGGCCGTTAGCTTGGCCAGCAGTTCCTCCTGCCCGCCCTCCTTCTGCAACTGAACCGCCGCGTGCTCGAGGGCTTCATATTGGTCGGAAGCGTCCTTGAAATGCTCCCCGACCAACTGGCGGATGTCCGCCTCAGTCGCCGAGGGAGGGAGCCCCTTCAGACCGTCCATGAACTCGTGCAGCTGACGGTTTTGCTGCGACTCCGCCGTCGCGTTGACCTCCTGGGGCAGTTCGGCGGCGCTCAGGTGCAGCGCTTCCTTGGAGCCGGCTTTGCGTTCGGATAGCTTTTTCTCAACCGTCTCGGCGGCGGCGAAGGTCATTTCCTCGGCGGCATCCTGGGCCGCCGAGTTTACGTCGACTTCCTGCACCGTCTGGCCCTGAAAGCGCCCTTCCTGGCGCACGGCCTCCGCGATCGGCGCGTCGACGCCTTGCTTGGCGGTGTACGCCTGAACCTCTGCGCGAATGCTGCCATCGATAGCCATGGGTGGATTTTGCCCATGTCATGACCCTTGATTTACGCGGCGCGCAAACGTCATCCCAAATCTCTCACCAGTTTGGGTGATACAAAGTTAGGAACACCCAACGGGGCCGTCCCAACGCCGCCCCCTCGCCCGTCGGGCGGGGCGATCCGCCGACTACGCGGAGCGCGCGAGGCCCTCGGGGAAGTAGTTGCTGTTGAAGATCAGGGAAGCCTCGGTCTTCGACCGAACCACCAGCTTGCGGTAGATTTGTTTCACGTGCGAGTGCACGGTGTCGCGGCTCAGCTCCAGTTGCGTCGCCACTTCGGTGTAGCGGGCCCCGGAACTCAGCAGTTTGAGCACCTCGTGTTCACGTTTGGAGAGGCTGGACAGATGACCGGTCGGCTTGCGCGGTTCCGCGATGGAGCGCACGAGCACGAGCGAAAGGCTGGGCGACATCCAGGCCCCGCCATTGGTGACCGCGACCAGAGCCTGATGGATATCGATCGCCGCCGTGCTGCGCAACACGTAGCCCACCGCTCCCTGCCGAAAGGCGGACTTCAAATGGTCGGGGTCGGACAGATCGGACAGCGCGATGATAAACGCCTTGGGCGCCAAGCTGCGCGCCGCGGTCAGCATGTCCCAGTCGTCGCCATCGACCGGCTTGTCACCCACCACGATTACGGCTGGCCGGCGCTCCTGTAGGCAGCGCTTGCCATGCTCCAGCCCGTCACAGAGATCCAACACCACCACGCTCGGGCAGCGGGACAAGATCACCGAGAGGTTGCGGCGCAGGGTCTCGTTGCGCTCAATAATGCTTACCGTGACTATCCCGTGCGTGGAGTTCAGGTAAGGAGCCATGAAGAGTTATCTCCTCAGAATTCCCCCGTTGTTAGATAAGACAAACTGTATGGGGCCAGCAAGAAATGCGGAGTGACGAACACGCCTAATCGAGGATGTGCCTAGAGAAATAGGTGACGAATGCCGATAAACTGGGGATGAAACCAAACTGACCGAATGCGCATTACTTGCCTTGTCCCGGGGAATTAATTTGCCGAACCGGTGAACCTGTGAGCTCTGAGTCAGATGATCACACCTCGTCGGCAGCGCATTTTGCTTGTGGAGGACGACCGCGCTACGGCGGCCGTGACCAAGCGATTGCTCGTGACCGCCGGCTATCAGGTGACGGTCGCCGACAACGGCGTGCAGGCGCTGGCCCGACTCCGGGCGCAGGAACCGGATATGATCGCCAGCGATATTTGCATGCCGAACATGGATGGGATCGAGTTTTTGCTGACGGTGCGTGCCAACCCAAACTGGCGTCAGATCAGTTTTATTTTCATTACCGGAAAAGGATCGGTCGGTGATCTGCGTGCCGCCCTGCAGGGCGGCGCGAACGACTATCTGATCAAGCCATTCCTGCCCAAGGAATTGCTTAGGGTGGTCGCCGCGGCGCTGCAGAGGCAGTCCCGGGCGGTGTTGACCGCAGAGACGGGCGAGGGCGTCGACGCGCGACCCGACGCCTCGTCAAAACACGCGACTCCGGTTGAACCTATTGCGCAGACTCGGGTTTTGGTGAAAGAAAATGGTGCGATATTTTCACTGGGGGTTAACGACATCGATCGGGTGGAATCGACGGGCAACTACCTAACGATTTTTGCGGCGGGCAAACGGCACATGTTAAGAAAGACTCTCAGCGCTTTTCAGCACGAATCCGCCGGCCAGGCGTTTCATAAGATCAGTCGTTCGAATGTGGTTAGAATCAAGCTCATCAGGAGGATTATTCTTTCCCCGACCGGGCGTAAACAGATCGTGCTGCAGGACGGCACGCTCCTTACCACCACCCTGAGCCGGGCCACCCTGTCCGCATTGCTGCGCGCTTGACGGGTAGGCGAGATTCGGACCGGGCCCAGTCCGGGAGGCCAAAGCCCGCAATCAAGCTGTGCGCTCGTGCGAGCGTCCTGCGGTAGGGCACGGCCGGAAATAGTTGCAGCGAGGGTAATCGCAGGCGTTGACATATTAAAACCGGCGCAAAAGTGTTTTTGCTCCGAATGGGAACCTTCTCCCCTGTATAAACAACGGGCGGTGGTTTGGTTCCGTCCGCGCCTACCTTCATCCCGTAACCTCCACCCATGCGACACACGATTTCCGTCCTCGTTGAAAACCAGTTTGGCGTGCTGGCCCGCGTGGCCGGGATGTTTTCCGGCCGCGGCTTCAACATCGACAGCCTGAACGTCGCGCCGATGCACGACCCGGCCATGTCGCGCATCACGGTGGTGCTCAAGGGCGACGACGACTCGCTCGACATGGTCATCAAGCAGCTCCGGAAGCTGATCAACGTTGTCGATGTCCTGGACTTCAAGGAGGGGCAGGCCGTCGCCCGCGAGCTGGTCCTGGTCAAGGTCCGCGCCGATGCCCGCACCCGGCCGGAACTGCTCCAGATCAAGGACATATTCCGGGCCAAGATCGTGCACCTGTCGCTCGATGCGATCATCATCGAGGCCACCGGCGACGACGAAAAGGTCACGGCCCTGCTGGGACTGCTCGAGCCGTTCGGCATTCTGGAACTGGCTCGCACCGGCCGCCTGGCGCTCCGGCGCTGAGCCTGCGATCGCCCGCCTCGAACTTTTTTCTCTCCGCTCAGTTCACCCCTAAGCCTCCCGCTCCTTTTAACCCATGCCCGCCAAAGTCTACACCGACAAAGACGCCGATCTCGGCGTGTTCAAAAACAAGACCCTCGCCGTTCTCGGCTACGGTTCGCAGGGCCATGCCCATGCGCTTAACCTCAAGGAGAGTGGCTGCGAGGTCATCATCGGCCTGTACCCCGGCTCCAAGTCCCGGGTGGTCGCCGAGCAGCATGGCTTCGCCGTGTATGACACCGCCGAGGCCGTCCGCCGCGCCGATGTCATCCTGGTCGGCCTGCCCGACATGAAGCAGGCCGACGTCTACACCCAGGACATCCTGCCCAATCTCGCCAAGGGCAAGACCCTGCTCTTCAGCCACGGCCTGGCCGTGCACTTCAAGCTGATCAAGCTGCACAAGGACATCGACGTCATCATGGTCGCGCCCAAGGGCCCCGGCCACATGGTCCGCCGCCTCTATGCCGAGGGGAAGGGCATGCCGGCGCTCATCGCCGTCGCGCAGGACAGGTCGAAGCAGGCCAAGAAGACGGCGCTCGCCTGGGCCAAGGGCATCGGCTCCACCCGGGCCGGCGTGCTCCAGACCTCCTTCAAGGAGGAGACCGAGACCGACCTCTTCGGGGAACAGGCCGTGCTCTGCGGCGGCGCCAGCGCCCTCGTGCAGGCCGGCTTCGAGACCCTGGTCGAGGCGGGCTACCAGCCCGAGATGGCGTATTTCGAGTGCCTGCACGAGCTGAAGCTCATCTGCGACCTCATGTACGAGAGCGGCATCGCCGGCATGCGCTTCTCGATCTCCGAGACGGCCAAGTACGGCGACATCACCCGCGGCCCGCGCGTCGTGAACAAGCAGACCAAGGCCGAAATGAAGCGGATCCTGAAGGAGATCCAGTCCGGCCAGTTCACCCGCCAGTGGGTGCGCGAGTACAAGGGCGGCCTCAAGCAGTACAACGCGCTGCTCAAGAAGGGCGAGAAGCACCAGATCGAGAAGACCGGCACCTATCTGCGCAGCATGATGCCCTGGATGACCAAGAAGAACCTCAAGGGCGTGCAGGCGTCGTATTCCTAAGCCGCGCGCAATCGCCAAATTCCCGGGGCGCAGTCCAACCGCTGCGCCCCTTTTCTTTTCCGATGACAAAAATCATCCTCGCCACCCGCAAAAGCCCCCTGGCCCTGGCCCAGAGTGAAATGGTCGCCGCCCATCTGCGGACGACCCTCGGCGTCGAGGTTGCACTGCTCAAGATGGTCACCACCGGCGACCGTCAGGTGGAATGGTCCCTCGAGCAGAAGGGCGGCAAGGGACTGTTCACCAGCGAACTCGAGCAGGCGCTGGTCCGTGGCGAGGCGGATGTCGCCGTCCATAGCACCAAGGACCTGCCGGGGGAGATGCCCGCCGGGCTCGCCCTGGCGGGCTACCTGCCGCGCGTGGACACCCGCGACGTGCTCGTGATCCGGGCCGGGCTGACCGCGCCCGCCAAGATCGCCACGGGCAGCCCGCGCCGCCGGCTCCAGATCGCCCAGATCTTTCCCGGCGTCGAGTTCACCGAGATCCGCGGCAATGTGGACACCCGGCTGAAAAAAATCGCCGAGCTGCACCTGGCCGACGCGACGGTGCTGGCGGCGGCCGGCCTGAAGCGGCTTGGCATCCCCAGCTGGCCCGGGTTGGAGTTTCGCCCGCTGGCGTTCACCCAGATGGTGCCGGCCGTGGGGCAGGGCGCCATCGCCATTCAGTGCCGCGCCGCGGACGCCGCCCGGTTTGCGCCGGTGTTTGACGCGCCCACCGCCCGCGGCCTGGGGCTGGAGCGCGCGCTGCAGACGGCGCTCGGCGGCGGCTGCCACACGGCCTTCGGCGCCCATGTCGCCGGCGACCAGCTCTATTTCTTCCACGAGCGGACCGGGGTGCGCTGCCTGCCGCTCACGGCCGCGGATCTGGATGATCCGGTGCCCGCCGCGAACCGGCTGCTCCAGCAACTCGGCCTGAAATGAGCACGCTGCCCCTGGCCGGCCGGCGCATCGCCCTGACCCGGGCCAGCCACCAAAATTCCGAGTTGCACGCCCAGCTCAGCGCCCTCGGCGCCGAGGTGCTCGAGCTGCCGCTGATCCGGGTGACGAAGTCCGTGCGCAACGAGGACCTGGCCGAGGTCTTTCCCGAGCTGGGCGGCTACGACTGGATTGCGTTCACCAGCGCCAACGGCGTCCGGTATTATTTCGAGGAGTTCCGGCGGGTGTTTGACGACATCCGTTCGCTCGGCCTGATCCGGATCGCCTGTGTGGGCGAGGCCACCGCGGCCGCGGTCACGGCGCTGCACCTCAAGGTCGAGTGCCAGCCGGCAGTCGCGACGGCGGAGGCGCTGGCGGACGCGCTGCTGGCCACCGGCAGCCTGGACAGTGCGAAGGTGCTGGTGGTGACCGGCAATCAAAACCGGGAGGTGCTGGTGACCAAGCTGGAGGCGGGCCGCGCGATCGTGGACTGCCTGCAGGTGTACCGGACGGAGCCGAACGACCTGACCGCCGACCCCGCCGCCGCCGATTTTCGCGCCCGGGGCAGCGATGCGATCCTGTTTGCGAGCTCCTCCGCCGTGCAGTCGTTTGCCGACCAGGCGGCGGTGCTGCAGCTGGCGCCGGACGCCCGCCGGCCGCTGGCGGGCAGCATCGGCCCCCAGACGAGCGCGACGATGAAGCAGGCCGGCATCCCGATTGATTTCACGGCGAAGCAGCCGGGCCTGGACGCCCTCGTCGCGGCCACGGTCAAGGCGCTCGGCGCCCGCCGGGGCTGAGCCCACGCTTCGTTCCGGGGCAGTGCAGCCGCCGAGGCCCGGCGCCGGCGATCGGCGCGGCTCACTCTGCCGGATTGCCATGGCCGCACGGGCCTGCCTTCCTCAGGCATCACCCATGAAAGTTCCTTTTCTGGATCTGTCCCTGCAACACCAGGCCCTCCGCGCCCCGGCGCTGGCCGCGCTGGCCGCGACCTACGACGCCACGCGGTTCTGCCTCGGCAAGGACGTGGAGGACTTTGAGAGAAATTTCGGCGCGACCCTCGGCTACCCCCGCGTGCTGGGCATGAACAGCGGCACCGCCCCGCTGCACGTCGCCTGCATGCTGGCCGGCTTTGGCCCGGGCGACGAGGTCATCACGGCGCCGTTCACCTTCATCTCCTCGGCGTGGGGCATCAACTACGTCGGGGCCCGGCCGGTGTTTGCCGACATCGAGGAGGGCACTTTCAACCTCGACCCAGCCAAGCTCGCCGCGGCGATCACCCCGCGCACCAAGGGCATCATCATCGTGCACCTCTTCGGTCAGCCGGCGCGGATGGACGAGATCATGGCGGTGGCGCGCCAGCATCAGCTTTTCGTGATCGAGGACTGTGCGCAGGCCGTGGGGGCCCGCTATGCCGGCGCGCCGGTCGGCGGGATCGGCGATGTCGGCACCTTCAGCTTCTATCCCACCAAGAATCTCGGCGGCTGCGGCGAGGGCGGGGCGTTCGTCTCGCGCCGCGAGGACCTGCAGACGCGCGCCCGGCACATCCGGGTGCACGGCTCGGACCGGCGCTACTACCACGACATCATCGGGGGCAATTTCCGGATGGACGGGTTCCAGGCCGCCCTGCTCAACGTCAAGCTGCCGCACCTGGCCGGCTGGACGCAGCGGCGCCAGGCCATCGCGGCCCGCTACCTGCAGGGGCTCACCCTGCCGGGGCTCCGGCTGCCGGACCAGCCCGCCTACGGCCGGTCGGTGTTTCACCAGTTCACCATCCGGCATCCGCGGCGCGACGCCCTGCGCGAGCACCTCACCCGGCAGGAGGTCGGCACCGACCTGATCTATCCCGTGCCGCTGCACCTGCAGAAATGTTATGCGTCCCTCGGCTACGGCCCCGGCTCGTTCCCGGTGGCGGAGCAGGCGGCGGCGACCTGCGTCAGCCTCCCCATCTTCCCCGAGCTCACGGACGCCCAGCAGGACCACGTGATCGCCAGCGTCAACTCGTTCGGCCGATGATCGACGGCGTCCGCCTAAAGGTTTGCGGGATCCGGACGCGGGCGGAGGCGGAGGCCGCCGCCAGCCTCGGGGCCGACTTTCTGGGGTTCATCCTGTACCCGGCCTCGCCGCGCTACCTGCCGCTGGAGTCCTTTGCCACGGTCAGCCAGGGGGTGAGCGGTCCGGCCAAGGTGGCGGTGTGCGTGACGCCCACGGCCGCCGAACTGGCCGCGGTGCAGGCGGCCGGCTTCGACCGGTTTCAGGTGCATTTCCGAGCCGACACCCTGCTCGCAACCGTCGCCAGCTGGGCTGAGACGGTGGGCGTCGACCGGCTGTGGCTGGCGCCGAAGCTGCTGCCCGCGGCCGACCTGCCGGCGGGGCTGCGGCCGCTGGCGGAGACCTTCCTCCTTGATACCTTTGACCCGGACAAGTTTGGCGGCACGGGCCGGACCGGCGACTGGGGAAAGTTTGCCCGTCACCAGCGCGCCCATCCGGAAAAGACCTGGGTCCTGTCGGGCGGACTGGGACCCGAGAACATCCGGGACGCTTTGCAGCTGTCCGGCGCGCGCGTGGTGGATGTGAACAGCGGCGTGGAGTCCGCGCCCGGGGTGAAGGACCTCGGCAAACTCCAGGCGCTGGTGCGCGCGATGGCGGCGCGCGGCGGAACGGCCGGACCAGGCTAGCCCACGGTCGCCACGCCCTCGTGGGCGAGCAACTGGGACTTGAGGGCCTCGCCGAAGGCGTAGCCGGTGAGCGAACCGTCGCCGCCGATCACGCGGTGGCAGGGGATGAGCAGGCAGATCGGGTTGGTGGCGTTGGCCCGGCCGATGGCGCGGGCCGCGCCTGGATTGCCGAGGTCGGCGGCCAGCTCGCCATAGCTGCGGGTCGTGCCGAAGGGAATGCGCCGCAGGGCGGTCCAGACGCTCTGCTGGAAGGGGGTGCCGCTCGGCGCCAGCGGGAGGGTGAAGGCGGTGCGCTTGCCGGAAAAATAGTCCGTGATCTCGCCCCGGGCCGCGGCGAGCCGGGCCGGATCGTGGAGGACGTCATCGGCGGCGAACCGCTCGCGCAATTCGACCAGGCCGCCGAAGGCGGCGGCGATGACCGAGCCGTTGGCATCCACCGCCACGGAAAAGTCGCCAACGGGAGTGGAAAAGGTGTCGTAGTATTGTCGCATGGCGAAAGGAGAGAGAAAAGCGGCTGGAGCCCGCAGGGCAGGTTGGCGCTGGGCCGGAGCCGTGCCATCAAGCCGCGTGGCCCGCCACTATCAAGGGATTTTCCGGGCGAGGCAAGGTCGGCACCACCGCGCCGGCGATGTCGGCTCGACACCTGGGACCGGGTCCGCAGGCTGGTGCCATGCCTACGCTCTATGAGACCCTCCGCGCGGACATTGTGGTCGCGATGAAAGCCCGCGATGCCAGCACGACGCTCGCGCTGCGCACGGCCGATGCCGCGATCAAGCGGGCCGAGATGGACACCGGCAAGCCCCTCGACGACGCGCTGGTGCTGGTCACGCTCAAAAAGGCGGTCAAGAACCTGACCGACGCCAAGGCGGAATTTGCCCGCGGCGGTCGCGCCGACCTGGTCACGGCGAACGAGGCGGAGATCCGCATCCTGGAGAAATATCTGCCCAAGGGGCTCGACCCGGCCAAGCTGGAGGCGCTGGTGACGGAGGTGATTAAGGAGACCGGAGCGCTCTCGAAGAAGGAAATGGGGAAGGTGATCGCCGCCCTGAAGCAGCGGCCGGAGGCGGGGCTGATTGATTTCGGTGCGGCCAGCAAACTCGTGCAGTCCAAGCTGCCCTGAACCGGAGCGTCGCATCATGTCCACCCAGCCTGCCGCCCGTCCGCGAGTCGTGCCCGTGCGCGGCGTGCCGATTGAGTTGTGCCAGTTTCTCAAGTTCGGCGGCCTGGCCGCCACCGGCGGTGAGGCCAAGGCGCTGATTCACGCCGGCGAAGTCCGTTTGAATGGCGTGGTTGAGACCCAGAAGCGCAAGAAACTGCAGGCCGGCGACCAAGTGGCGTACGGCGGGCAGACGATTGTCGTGCAGGTGAACTGACCGGGCGAGGCCGCCGCGGTCGGACGTGGCCGCACGGAACCCGTCGGCTTACGGCGTCGTGGGGATGAACCGATTGCGGCGGGCGCCGCTCTTGCCGCGAAGCGGGGTGCGCTGGCCGGGCTCGCTGTACGGCTTGCGCCGGTAGCCGCTCCGGGTGGGGTCGGTCGCGCAGCGAATCTGAAAATCCTGCATGCGCTGGAACAGCCCGAGCAGCTGGTCCGGCAGCGGGTACTGGTCGAGGCCGGCCTGGGCCAGGGCGACCAGCACCTCATGGGTCGCCTCGAGCGTCGAGAGGCAGCCCGCCTGCGGCTGCTGCTTGATCACGTAGCGGCTGAGCGACGAGGCATTGAACACGACCCGCGGGAGTCGCTGCAGGCTGGGGCTGAGCCGGAGCATCTTGCGCGCGCCGGCCCAGGTCGCGTCGAGCACCAGGACGACCAGCTGGCGATCGCCCAGGTCGGCGGCGGTCAGGCCGCCGGTGGAGAGGTTGCGGGCGTCCGCGCCGGGGTAGAGCAGCACGGGATAGTGGCGCGGGTCGCGGATCAGGGCCTGCACGGCCTCGTCAGCATCGAAGCCCAGCCCCATGTGCAGCACGCTGTTCGGGAGGCAGAGGTGGGTGAGCCGCCCGGTGGCCGCCTTCTCCCGCTTGAACTCCTTCGGGTGCATGAGAAACACGAACCGTGTGCGCGTGGGCATGGGCTGAATCGACGGGCACCAGCACAGGGACTTCGGCCAGAAACAGCGGTAGCAGGTCTCGCGACTCATGACGGGGGGCGGCGGGGCAGGGGGCGTGCGGGGCAGACGTCGTCCGTCAGCCGACCAGACGACACCCTCCGTGGCGATCAGCGTGCATGGGGGAGTCGGCCCGCGGCTACCTGCCGGGAAAGCCGCCCTTGCCGCGCATGGCCTCCATCTGGCGCATCATCTTTTTCGCGCCGCCGCCCTGCATCATCTTCATCATTTTCTGCATCTGCTGGAATTGCTTCAGCAGCTGGTTGACCTCGACGATCTTCACGCCGGCGCCCTTGGCGATGCGCTGGCGGCGGTTGCCGTTGAGAATGTCCGGCTTGCGGCGCTCCTGCCGGGTCATCGAGCGGATGATCGCCTCGGTGCGCGCCATCTGCTGCTCGGCCCCGGGGCCGACCTCGACGCCGCTCATGCCGGGCATCATGCCGACGAGGCTCTGCATCGAGCCCATCTTCTTCACCTGCTGCATCTGCGAGAGGAAGTCCTCCAGGTTGAAGTCCGACTGGCGCAGCTTCTCGGCCATGCGCGCGGCCTCGTGCTGGTCGATGTTCTCCTGCGCCTTTTCCACGAGGGAAACGACGTCGCCCATGCCGAGGATGCGGGAGGCGAGGCGGTCGGGGTAGAAGGGGTCGAAGTCGCCGGTCTTTTCCCCGGTGCCGACGAACTTGATCGGGACGCCGGTGATGGACTTGATCGAGAGCGCCGCGCCGCCGCGCGCGTCGCCGTCCATCTTGGTCAGGACCAGTCCGGTGAGCCCCAGCGCCTGGTGGAAGGCCTGGGCCACATTGACCGCCTCCTGGCCGAGGGCGCCGTCGGCGACGAGCAGCACCTCGTCGGGCTGCACGCGGGCGTGGAGCCGCTTCACCTCCGCGATCAGGTCGGCGTCAATCTGGAGCCGCCCGGCGGTGTCGAAAATCACGCAGTCGTTCGTGGCGGCGGCGGCCAGCGCGGCGACGCCGATGGCGGTCACGTCCTGGGTGGCGCGGTCGGCAAAGAACCCGAGCTCCTCCTGCTGGGCGAGGATCTCGAGCTGGTCGATGGCGGCGGGACGGTGGACGTCGCAGGCCACGAGGAGGGGGCGGTAGCCGCGCTTCTTGAGCAGCTTGCCGAGCTTGGCGCTGGAGGTGGTCTTGCCGGAACCGTGGAGGCCGACCATCAGCACCTTGAGCGGGCGGGCCGGGGCGAGATCCGTGGCGCCCTCGCCGAGCAGGCGCACGAGCTCGTCGTGGATGATCTTGACGACCTGCTGGCCGGGGGTGACGGACTTGAGGACCTCCTGGCCGACGCACTGGGCCTGGACGCGCTCGACGAACTCGCGGGCCACCTTGAAGTGGACATCGGCGGAGAGCAGGGCGGTGCGGACCTCCTGGAGGGTCTCCGCCATGTTGGCTTCCGTGAGTTGGCCGACGCCCCGCAGGTTGCGGAGCGCGCTGCCGAGTTTTTCGGTAAGGGATTCGAACATGGGAGCAGGCACTAAGGACGGCGGGCCGCGGCGCGGCAACCAAAACGACGCGCCCGTTCGCCGGGGCCGGCGCGCCCGGCGGCGGTCGTCCGGCGAGATTATTGTGGCCTAGGCGCTTTGTCTTCTGCGACGCTGGGCGAAAGTAAGCACATGAGCACCCCCTCCCAGCACCATCCATGGGTCGCCCCGCACGTCGCGGCCCTTCCGAAGAGCGGCATCCGCGATTTCTTCGAGCTGGTGGCCGCGCTCAAGGGCCAGGGCGTCATCTCCCTGGGGGTGGGCGAGCCGGATTTCGTCACGCCCCAGCACATCCGCGACGCCTCGATCGCCGCCCTGCAGCGGGGCCGGACGTCCTACACCTCGAATTTGGGGCTGCTCGAGCTGCGCGAGGAGATCGCGCGCTATGTGGAGCAGCACTTCAACGTCAGCTACCGGCCGGCGGACCAGATCATTGTGACGGTGGGGGTCAGCGAGGCGCTCGACCTGGCCTGCCGGGCGTTCATCAGCCCGGGCGACAAGGTGATGTACCACCAGCCCTGCTATGTCAGCTACTACCCGAGCATTGCGCTGGCGCACGGCCAGGCGATCGCGGTGCCGACCTATGCGCGGGACGACTTCGCGCTGACCGCCGAGGCGCTGCGCGCCGCGTGGCAGCCCGGGGCGAAGCTGCTGATGCTGAACCTGCCCTGCAACCCGACCGGGGGCACGTGCAGCCGCGAGCAGCTGGAGAAGATCGCCGCCTTCTGTCGCGAGAAGGACCTGCTGGTCCTCACCGACGAGATCTACTCGGAGCTGACCTTCGAGGGGACGCACACCAGCATTGCCAGCCTGCCCGGCATGGCGGAGCGGACGATCTTCCTGCACGGGTTCTCCAAGGCCTTTGCCATGACGGGCTGGCGGATCGGGTATGCCTGCGGGCCGGCGCCGCTGATCGACGCGATGATGAAGGTGCACCAGTACACCATGCTCTGCGCCTCGATCATCGCCCAGGACGCCGCGCTCGAGGCGCTGCGCCACGGCTGGGCCGCCGTGCTCCAGATGCGCGAGCAGTACCACCGGCGCCGCGACCTGATCGTCCGCCGCTTCAACGAAATCGGGCTCACGTGCCACCTGCCGCGCGGCTCGTTCTACGCCTTTCCTAACATCACCGCCACCGGCCTCTCCGAGCAGGAGTTCGCCGTCGGCCTGCTCGCGCAGCACAAGGTCGCCCTGGTGCCGGGCACCGGCTTCGGCGAGGGCGGGCGCGGCCATGTGCGCGCCTGTTTCGCCACCAGCTACGAGCAGATCGGCGTCGCCTGCGACCGCATCGAGCAGTACTGCGCCGGCCTCAAGCGTTAGCTGACTTCATGAACCGCACCGTTGCCATCGTCGGCCGACCCAATGTCGGCAAAAGCCGCCTCTTCAACCGTCTCGCGAAGAAGCGCATCTCCATCGTGCACGACCAGCCGGGGGTGACGCGCGACGTGATCTCGGCGGAAGTGGCCGAGGGAAACTTCACCCTGCTCGACACCGGCGGCATCGGCTACCGGGGCAAGGACACGCCCGCCGCGCTGACCGCGGCGTCCGAGGAACAGGTCAACTTCGCCATCGCCACCGCCGCGCTCACGCTCTTCGTGATCGACGGGCTCGAGGGCCTGACCGCGCTGGACGAGAAGATCGCCGTCATGCTCCGCCGGAGCAAGCGGCCGGTGCGGCTGGTGATCAACAAGGCGGACTTTGACGACGACAAGATCCAGCTGGCCGAGGCCTACCGGCTCGGGCTGGGCGAGCCGCTGCGCGTCTCGGCCGAGCACGGGCGCGGCGAGGCCGACCTGCGGGATGCCATCCTCGCCGTGCTCGGCGCCCCCGAGGACCTCGACCGCGGCCGCGACGCCGCCGCGGCGCTGGGCGTGTGTTTCATTGGCCGGCCGAATGTCGGCAAGTCCTCCCTGAGCAACCGGCTGCTGCAGAGCGACCGGCTGATCGTCAGCGAGGTGCCCGGCACCACCCGCGACGCCGTCGAACTCCCGTTCGAGTTCCGCGGCCGCAACGGCAAGCTCTACCCCTTCCGCCTGATCGACACCGCCGGCATCAAGGCCGCCACCAAGCTGGCCTCGCCGATCGAGTACTTCTCCCGCCTGCGCTCGCTCGATGCCATCAAGAACACCGATGTCGTCTTCCTCGTGCTCGACGCGATGGAGGGGGTCACGCAGCAGGACAAGGCCATCGCCGGCGAGGCGGTCAAGGAGCACAAGCCGATCGTCGTGGTGGTGAACAAGTGGGACCTCGTGACCGAGGCGTTCAAGCGCCAGGGCGGGTTCCAGCCCTACAAGAGCGAGCGCGACTACCGGGAAAAATACGAGCACGCGCTGTTTGAGCGGCTGTACTTCACGCCCGGCTCGCCGGTGATCTTTGTCTCGGCGGTCAGCGGCTACGAGGTCGACCGCATGCTCAATGCCGCGGTGAAGCTCAACCGCCAGCAGGACATGAAGCTGCCCACCGCGAAGCTCAACACCCTGCTCGGCTACCTGACCGAGCGCACGCCGCCCCCGGCCGTCAGCGGCCGCCGTTTCCGCATCTACTACGCGACCCAGACCGGGACGCGCCCGTTCCGGATCAAGCTGTTTTGCAACCGGGAGGAGAAGCTGACCGAGCAGTACCGGCGCTATCTGGAGGCGGGCTTGGTCAAGGAGTTCGACCTGGCGGGCTGC
>CAIKTR010000016.1 GCA_903830425.1 uncultured Opitutia bacterium | reverse complement strand
CGGGGTGGCTTTTTCCGTCGTGGTTTTGGTCCGGCCTTCCAACGCGCTTCTGCTGCCGGCGCTGGTGGTGCTTTTGGGCGACTGGAAAAAAATGGGGCTGACGGCGCTGGCGGGAATGCCGTTCGCGGTCGCGCTCGGTTTTTATCAAAACGCCCTCTACGGGGGGCCGTTGCGGTCGGGCTACGGCGATATCGCGATACTTCTCTCCGCGGACTTTTTTTGGACCACGCTAGGACACTTTGCTTTTTGGGCGGGACGCCTGCTGCCGCTGGGTGCGTTTGGAGTGGTGGGGTCAGCCTTCCTGTTGCGGCGCAAGGAACAGCGCCGCGAAGTCGTGGCGCTGATGCTGTGGGTGGCCGCGTTCGTCATCTTCCACGGTTTCTATATTTGGTCGCGGCAGGATTGGTCGTTCGTGCGGTTCATCGCGCCCGCCTTCCCAGCGATGTTGCTGCTCGGTGGCATGGGGATGGAGCGGGCAATTGCGCGACTCAACTTCATGCGACAACCGAATGTTTCTGTGGCGATCGCCGTCGCGGTGGTCGTCGTCGGGTTTGCGTCGAACGCTTTGTATAAGACGCCAGATGCGCGGAAACACGACCGCATGTATGTCGAAGCGAAGGAGTGGGCGCGGGGGAATCTCCCGCCGGACGCCTTGGTGGTGAGCGCGCTGTTCAGCGGCACCCTTTATTTTCAGACCGGCCATCCGGTCGTGCGCTGGGATGTCCTCGGTGAGACGGAGGGGCCAAAGTATCTGGCGATGATGCACCGGGCCGGTCAGCCGGTGTATGCAGTGCTCGATCGGTCCGAGTTGGCCGATCCACGGATGAAGAAGTTTCCCGGAAAATGGGAAAAGCTGGCGGATTTTCACTCCGCCGGCGCGTGGAAGATCACACCGGCCGAAAATCAATGAACCGCTTGAAGCGATCGACTTTCTCGACGACGACATCGATACGACCGTTGAGGGCGTATTTCTTCTTCGTCTTCCGGCCGACGAGCAAGGCACTCCCTCCCTCGGTGATCTGCGCATTATGTCATCGAGCCGCCGGCGTTGCGGAAGTCAGTCCAGCAAACTATCGACGAGCTTGCGCAGTTCAGTCGCTCATTCGCTTCACGTGGCTGAATCAGCTTACCGGTGGTATGTCGTTTCAGCGCTTCTGAGTAATCGGGCCGGATGAGGGACGGCCCTATTGAAGGGGACTCGACAGGCGGATTACCCCACGCGACTGCCATCGATTCCTCAATAGTTTCGGCTTCATGCTGGCCCGCCTCGCTGGCTCTAAAGGAGCCGAAGTGGATGTGCTCGATCTCATCGCACTGGAAACACTATGAGTTTTCGAGCCGGGTCTGTATGAGCGACTGCCGGCCTTGAGGAGGCATTTGACCGGCGAGTCGCGAGTCGCTGGCAGTCAGAAAGACATGAAGCCCGAGGTCGTGGCTGAAATCGACGCCGCGTTCGCTACAGGCAAAGTCTCTCGACCTGATCAGGTCCGGGCACTGCTTCGCGAACTTTTCCCGCCGATTGAATTCGCATTTGGTGGCAGCTACTACGGCCACGATTTCGCGAATGGGTGGTATCAGCAGCGGCGGATCTGTGCGCCCGACTACTTTGACGCTTACTTTCTGCTCGGCCCTTCCTCGGCGACCTTGAGCCGCGCGCAGTTGAACGGCCTATGGCAGGCAGCGAGTAACCGAGAGGCGGCTGTCTCCGCGATGCGCGCATTGGTAAGGGACGGACTGCTCGATGCGATGTCCGACGCGTTGGAGGCGTATAAGGAGGCATTCAACACCGCCCATGCTATTCCGTTTTTCACTGCGCTGTGCGACCTCTGTGACGAGATGCCTCGCAAGGGCGGAGGTTTGTTCTCGCACGACTATGTGATGCGGTGGAGCCGGTTTATTTATTGGGTGCTGCGGCGGATCGAAGATCCACGACGCCGATTCGAAATCTTGCAGGAAATGTTAACGGCGACACAGGGGCTGGTGTTGCCGGCAAGTAAGATATCGACCGAGGAACAAACTCCCGACCGCAAAGCACGCGAAAAGAGGTTTCTCATTGAGGAAAAAGATTGGGCCGAATTGCGCGACCTTTGGCTGTTACGGATGCAAGACGCCGTGAAGGCCGGTCGCGTCCTCATCGGGCAACCGCGGCTCGTCCAGTTGCTTTACTACTGGCAAGAATGGGGCGGAAATCCAGAAGTGCGAAATTGGGTGACCAGGACGGTGATCGATGTGCCGTCGGCGCTCCAGTTCGTCGCCCGATTCATGTCGCGGTCGACGCGGCAAGGCATGGGCGACTTCGCGCCGAGCATTCAATGGCGCATTGAGTTGGAGAGCGTAGAGCGATTCGCCGACCTTGCGAAACTCACGGCCTGGTTTCAGCAGGCAGATTGGTCGCGCATGGGAGCCGACGACCGCAAGGCATTGGTGTGCTTTTGGCACGCGACTGCACGGCGCGGCAAAACCACCGATGCCCATGACGATGACGTTTGGTTAACTGAGGAAACCATCGACCGCGTGGCACGGCAAACTACGGCGCCGACCCTGTAATTGCTGTTTCGTGTCCGCGATGTCCGAGCTGCACATTCTATAAGTGCCTCGGGACCTGGCGCGAATTCACACCTCCAAGCGAACTCGCTCTGCTTCCGCGATAACAACCGGGACCCCACGCTAGCGCGCTGTCGGCATGAGTTTCTGCATGACGCGGCACGGTGCTGCAGCGATGGTGGTTGTCGGCATGAGTCGTTGCGTCTAATGCGTCGTTCTACGCTCAAAATTTACAACGGCGCGCTTTGGACGCCTGACTCTGTAAATTTAGGGAGGTGCCGCTCAGTAAGGTCGTCGGCGTGAGTTACTGCTGCTGGCGTAATAACCCGTCTTGCGAGAGTAGAAATCAGAACCCGCCTGTTTGTTGCCGTCGGCATGAGTGATGGTCCGTCGGCCTGAGTTCCGATTTCTTACAGATTCGGGCAGGTAAAATATCGGCCCGAGCAGCAGACGAGAATGAACGTTTAAGTCACGCTAAGAGTGGTTGGCGTGAAACCAAACTCTCGCGGCACCGGCTTCTGCCCCGCATTCGAATCAACTTGCGCTGACCTTGTATTTGGCGGTGGGTTGGGGAGCGTTTTTGGTAATTTGGGCCAGAAAATTACAGGATGGTGGCTTTCGCCGGACAGTTTGTAAACTTTCGGGTCAACTTGTCGTAAGCCTACGGCAGTCGGTTGTTCGCGAACATGGGAGCCGGGCGGTCTAAAGAGTCGCCGGCGATCGAGGAAGCTGTGGCGTTGGCTTCTAGCGTGTGGCGACGGCTTCGGACTTTTTACAGTTGGATGCGAACAATATGTGAATAAATTCTTCGTTTTTTTACGCGTCTTGGCTTGACGGTAGTGGGGTAAAATGGGTTGAAATGGGGCGTTGTGGGGCGCATGGCGCACCGCAGCCCAATGGCATCTTCCAGCAAAGCTTTTTACACCGGCCTTTTTCGGCACACCCTCGACGACAAGAATCGGCTCACGATTCCCTCGGCGTGGCGGTATGCGCATGAGGCGGAGGACACGTTTTTGGCCACGCCGCATCCGGACGGCTACGTGGCGGTGCTGCCGCCCGCCGAGGTGGAAAAGCTGCACGCGAAGATCGCGCAGATGGCGCTGAGCGACGGGGCCGGCCAGGATTTTGTCGCGCGGTTCTTTGCGCAGACGCAGTCGTTCTCCTTCGACAAGGCGGGCCGCATCGGGCTCGACGAGGCGCTGCTCGCCCACGCCGGCATCAAGCGGGACGCGGTGCTGGTCGGCTCGCTGACCAAGTTTAACATCTACGCGCCGGCCCGGTGGGGCAAGGTGGAGGACCGCACCTCGGGCGAGAACTTCGGCGACCTCATGCGCCGCATCGGGATTTGACCATGAAACCTGCCGCCCAGGCCAAGGTCGCCGCCGTGCGGGCCTCGCTGCGCCAGGTCGCCGCCGCCCTGCGCCCGGCCTTTCCGGCGTGGATCGACGCCGAGTCGGGTCTCGCTTTTTCCGCCGCGGTGGCCCTGCCCCGCGTGCGCGACTGCCTGGTGCTCCGGCTCGTGGAGGGCCGGAAACCCCATCCGCGGCGGCCTTCCTCCGATGCGCCCGGTGCCCGCTGACGCCCCCGCTGTGACCACGAGCCCCGGCCACCAGCCCGTCCTGCTGCGCGAGGTGCTGGAGTTCCTCGCCCCGGCGCCCCAGGGCCGCTACCTCGACGCCACCTTCGGCGGCGGCGGCCACACCCGCGCGCTGCTCGCCGCCGCCCCCGGGATCCGGGTCACCGCGTTTGACCGCGATCCGGCGGCCCAGCCCCGCGCGGCCGCCCTGGCCGAGGAGTTCGGCGGCCGGGTGGAGCTGCTGAGCCACGATTTCGGCCGGCTGGGCGAACTGGCGGCGGGCGACTTCGACGGCGTCCTCTTCGACCTCGGGGTCTCCTCCTTCCAGCTCGACGACGTGGAGCGCGGCTTTTCCTTCCGGCAGGACGCCCCGGCCGACATGCGCATGGACCCGCGCTCCGGCGTGCCCGCCTCCCGCTGGCTGGAGACCGCCACGGAGGAGATGGTCGTCCGCGCCGTCCGGGACCTCGGCGAGGAGCCGCACTGGCGCCGCGTGGTGCGTGCGCTGCAGGCGGCCCGCGGCACCGGGGCGCTGGCCCGCACCGCCGCCCTCGCGGCGGTCATCAGCGAGTCGATCCCCGCCCGCGACCGGCACACCATGCGGATCCACCCGGCGACCCGGGCCTTCCAGGGCATCCGGATCGCGGTCAACGACGAGCTCGGGGCCCTCGAGCGGGCGCTGCCCGCCGCGTTCGCCAAGCTGCGCGCCGGCGGCGTGTGGTGCGTCATCAGCTTCCATTCGCTCGAGGACCGGCCGGTCAAGCAGTGCTTCCGCCGCCTCTGCGGCCAGCCCGAGAGCGCCGCGGACGCCACCCCGCAGGATTTCCGGGTGAAGCAGGCCGAGCCCCTCACCCGCAAGCCCGTGACCCCGGGCGAGGCCGAACTGGCCGCGAATCCGCGCAGCCGCTCCGCCAAGCTCCGCGCCCTCCGCAAGCTCTGACCCGCCCTTTCTTCCTCCCCCCATGCACGCGACCTCCCGCCACGCCTTCATCAACCAACTGCTGGTCTACACCCTGGTGATGATCTGCTTCAGTGGGTCGATCGGCCTCAGCACCGTCTGGCTGCGCCATCAGATTTCCCTCACCGCCAACGCCACCAAGGTCCTCGCCGCCCGCATCGCCGAGGTCGAGCGCCGGATCGACGAGACCACCACGGTGATCGAGACCGAGCAGGACCCCAGCATTCTCCAGCGCCGCAATGCCGAGTGGCACCTCGGGCTGGTGCAGCTCGGCCAGGAGCAGATCGTGCGCCTCGCGGGTGACCCGGTCCTGCGCCTGGCCGCCAAGCGCAACCGCGGCCTCTACAGCGACGGGATCGTGCCCGCCACCGTCTCCCTCCGGCTCGCCGGCCTGAACCCCTGACGACCATGTCGAAGGGTTTTGCCTCCACCTACCGCATCGTCCTGCTCGCGGCGGGGATCCTGGCCTGTTACGCGGCGCTGGCCGCGCGCCTCGTCTACCTGCACGTCATCGACCGCGAGGAACTGGTCCGCTACATCGACCAGGCCCGCCGGCAGATCATCGTCGAGAGCGCCCGCCGGGGCGACATCCTCGACGCCCGCGGCGGCATCCTCGCCACCAGCCGCTCCCTCATCGTCCTCGGGGTGGACCCGCAGTCGCTCCGCCCGGAGGACGAGAAAAAGTGGCCGCAGCTCGCCGCGCTCATCGGCGTGCCGCTGCCCGCGCTGACCAAAACCCTCCTCACCAAGTCCCGTCCGGCCGCCCCGGCGCTCGCCGCTTCGGCGGTCGCGCCGGCGGCGCCCCCGGGGGGCTTGGTGATCAATTTCACCGTCGACCGTGCCGCCGCCGTCACCGTCGTCCCCCCGCCGTCCCCGGCGGCCCCGGGCGAGTCCCCGGCCGACGACACGGTGCTGGACGACACCGCCGATGAAAAGGGCGAGCGCCTCATCCGCTGGGCCAAGCTGAGCGACACCATCGAGGAGTCGGTCTACGACCGGATCCAGGCGCTCGACGTGCGCGGGGTGTACGGCCAGCGCGTCTACCGCCGCGCCTACCCCCACAATGCCCTTGCGGCCCACCTCGTCGGCTTCGTCAACCAGGAGGGCATCGCGGCCGCCGGCATCGAGCGCTACGCCGATTTCTACCTGCACGGCCGCGACGGCTGGCGCGAGGGGGAGCGCGACGGCCTGCGCCGCGAGCTCGCCCAGTTCCGCACCCGCGACGTCCCCGCCTCCGACGGCTACTCGGTGACGCTGTCGATCGACAGCAACGTCCAGCACCTGGCGGAGGAGGAGCTGGCCGCGATCGCGAAGAAATACTCGCCCGAGAAGGCGACGGTGATCGTGAGCGACCCGCAGACCGGCTTCATCCTGGCGATGGCGAACTACCCCAGCTTCAACCTGAACGAGTACAACCAGGTGCCGAAGGAGGCGCAGGGCGCCATGCGCAACATCGCGGTGGCGGACATGTACGAGCCGGGCTCGGTCTTCAAGATCGTCGCGGCCTCCGGCGCGCTGAACGAGGGGCTGGTCGCGCCCGGCTCGCGCTTCGACTGCTCGCTGGAGAGCATCGAGTTCGAGGGCCGGCCCCGCAACCTGCCGCGCGAGGACCACCACTTCGACCACGCGTTGAGCGTGGCGGAGATCATCGCGCGGTCCTCCAACAAGGGCGCCGCCCAGCTGGCGATGAAGCTCGGCAAGCAGCGCTTCTACGACTACGCCCGCGCCTTCGGGTTCGGCCAGCTCACCGGGTTCCCGGTGGGTGGCGAGATCTTCGGCTCGATGGCGCCGCCCGACAAGTGGGACGGGCTCACCATCACCCGCATGCCCATGGGCCATTCGATCGCCGCCACGCCGCTCCAGATGCACATGGGCATGGGCGTCATCGCCAGCGGCGGCTACCTGCTCCGGCCCCAGCTCATCCGCCAGATCCGCGACGCCTCCGGCGAGGTCGTCTACCGCTACGGCGCGGTCAGCCGGCCCCGCACCATCACCGCCGAGACCGCCCGCACCATGGCCCGCCTGCTGCAGGGGGTCGCGTCCAAGGACGGCACCGCGGCCGAGGCGGCCATCCCGGGCTACGAGGTTGCCGGCAAGACCGGGACGACCCAGAAGCTCCTGCCGGTCACCCTGGCCAACGGCAGCACCAAGCTGGTCTACTCCGAGCGCCACCACGTCGCGTCGTTCATCGGGTTTCTCCCGGCGAGCCGGCCGCAGGTGGTGATCTCCGTCATCGTGGACGATGCCGACAGCCACTGCCCGGGGGGCGTGGCCTACGGCGCCAAGGTCGCCGCGCCGGCGTTCAAGCACCTCGCCGAGCAGCTCATCCCCTATCTCGACATCAAGCCCGTCTATGAATCCGCCGCCCGCACCGTGGTGGCCCTGGAAGGAGGCCGCCGATGATCGGTTACCTCACCTCCAACGCCTCGCTGATCCATGCGTTCTCGCCCCGCCCGGCGGTCCGCACCCGCCGCGAAACCCTCGCCCTTAACCGGGTTTTCAAAATGGCCCCGAAACTATCCGACTATTTCCACGACGGCGAGATCCTCGCCGCGAAGGGCGCGCTCGACCGCCCCATCTCCGGCCTCGCGATCGACAGCCGCCGCGTGGTCCCGGGCAACCTCTTCTTCGCCCTCCCGGGCCGCCGCGCCGACGGGGCCAGCTTCATCGACGAGGCCGTCAGCCGCGGCGCGGTCGCCGTGGTCACCGCCAAGCTGCCCGCCCACGCCCAGTCCCGGGTCACCTTCGTCCAGGTCGCCGACGCCCGCGCCATGCTCGCCCGCGTCGCCCAGCGCTATTACAAGTTCCCCGACCGCGACCTGGCGGTCATCGGGGTCACCGGCACGAACGGCAAGACCACCGTCACCCACCTCCTCCAGCACCTGCTCAACGCCGACCAGCGCATCGGCCTGCTGGGCACGATCAACTACGACCTCGGCGCGCGCACCGTGCCCTCGTTCCGCACCACCCCCGAGTCGCTCGACATCTACGGCATGATGGCGCAGATGCGCGACGCCGGCTGCCGGCAGGCGGTGATGGAGGTCAGCTCGCACGGCATCGACCAGCAGCGCGTGCTCGGGCTCCAGTTCGGCGCCGCGGTCTTCACCAACCTGACCCGCGACCACCTCGACTACCATCGGACGCTCGAGGCCTATTTCGAGGTGAAGCAGCAGCTCTTCACCGGCGGCACCGGCCGGCCGCCGAAGGTGGCGGTTGTCAACCTCGACGACCCCTACGGCGCGCGGCTGGCGGCGCTGGTCCCGCCCGAGGTGAAAACGGTCACCTACGGCGAGCATCCGGACGCGCAGGTGCGCGCCGAGCAGGTGGTGCTCAACTTCAAGCACACCACCTTCCGCCTCGTCTGGCCCGGCGGCACCCTCGAGCTCAACTCGCCGCTGATCGGCCGCTACAACGTCAGCAACCTCCTGGCCGCGATCGCCACCGCCTGGGGCCTGGGCCGCGACCCGG
>CAIKTR010000015.1 GCA_903830425.1 uncultured Opitutia bacterium | reverse complement strand
GCTGGTCTCGGCCCCCGGCGTGACCGATCCGGTGGCCGTGCGCTACGCCTGGAGCAACGCCCCGGTGGCCAACCTCTACAACGGCGCCGGCCTGCCCGCCCCGCCGTTCCGCAGCGACACCTGGTGACGGTGCCGGCGGGAGCCGGGTGCGGTCAGGCTCCCGACCCGTCGGGCTGAAGCCCGCGCCGCCGGCCCGCCCGACTCGGGCGGGAGCCAAATGCGAGCGCCGCCCGGCGAACCGGGCGAGGCGCCCGGTTACGGGAGCTCGTAGACCTCAACCAGGGCGGTGCCGCCGGTGTTGGTCGCGCTCTTCACCTGCACGGAGTAGGTGCCCGGCGCCAGCGTGACGATCACGGCGGCATCCGCGCTGCCCGCGCCGAAGGCAAAGGCGCCGGCCTGCGTGGCGGCCAAGCTGAGGTCGGCCGCGCTCGCCGCGGGCTGGCTGGGCGCCACCGTGACCGGCGTGCCCCAATTGTCGTTCTGGGCGAGCAGGCTGCCGTTCACATCATGGAGGCTGAGGACCGGGTTGGCCATGGCCGCCGTGACGCCGTAACCTGCCAGCGTCGGGCCGGCCCCGCGGAGCAGGATGCGCTTGGAGCCGGTGCCGCTGACGACAAAGCCGCCGATCAGGATGTTCTCGCCGGAATTGGCGGAGGCGCGGGCCGAGAGGTTGACGAGGCGCGGGGCGGTCACGGAGACATCCGCGCCGGTGTCGTAAACTTCCGCCAAGGCGACGCCGCTGCCGCCCGTGGCGTTGGTGACGACCACCGAATAGGCGCCGGGGGCGAGCGAGACCAGCAGGGCGGCGTCCGCACTGTCGGCGGGCAGCGGGAAGGCGCCCACCTGGTTGAACACCGCGGCGAGGGCGCCGTTGCCGCCCCAGCCGGCGTTCTCGACCACCAGCGCGCCGGTGGCGGCATCAAACAGCTGCATCTTGGGATGCGCGATGCCGGTCGAGACCCCGTAGGGAGCCAGGCCCGGACCGACCGCGCGCAGCAGCACGGTCTGGGACGTGGACCCGCCAATGACCAGGCCGGCGATGAGCGGATCCGCGGCGGTGATCTGGGCCCGGGCCGACAAGTTGGCAAAGCGGACGGCCATGGGGCCGCTGCCCGGGGCCTGGGTGACCAGCATCAGCGTGCTGGTGGCCGGGCCCGTCGCGTTGGTGATGGTCACGGCGACCGGGAAGACGCCCGCCTCCAGCGTCGTGCCGCTGATGATGCCCGAGTCGGCATCGATGCTGAGGCCGGACGGCAGGCCGCTGGCCTTGAAGGTCGCATGCGCGACGTTGGTCAGCACCCCGTAGTAGAAATTCGAACCGGTCGTGGCGGTGGCCATCGGCGCGCTCAGGATTCTCGGCTGCGCGGACGGATAAAAGAGCCGCACCGTCTCCACGAGGCCGGACGAGCTGTACTGCGAGGTCACGGCGACGCCGCGGGCGCGCAGGTACAGCAAGGCGCCGGTCGGCAGGGATTGGCCGGTCAGCTGCCAGGTGTCGGCGACGCCCATCCGGCTCGCCTGCCCCAGCGTGGTCCAGGTGCGGCCGTCCACCGACTGCTCAAAGACCGCCGCCGTCAGCGCCGGCCCGGAACCGCTGCGGGTCCACGTGACGACGGAAAGATTGGTGTCGACCGCGAGCGACTGCAGGGCGGGCGCGGTCATGGCGACGCGGGCCAGGCTGTAGCGCACCTGGCCGCCCACGGAGCTGAAGCTGCCGCCGAACAGCACCTTGCCGCCCAGCTGCAGGGCCGCCGTGGTGACGGGGCCGTTGACGTTCGGATTGAACGTGAGGTCCGCGCTGCCGCCGGCCTCGAGCCGCGCCAGGTATCCGATCGCGGCGCCGCCGACGCTGGTGAAGGCGCCGCCCACGATGATCCGGCCGTCGGACTGGAGGAGAAGGGAGTTCACCGTGCCGTTGGCGGCGGGGCTGAAGGAGCCGTCCGCGGTGCCGTCGGTGTTCAGGCGCACCAGCCGGCTGGGGGCGGCGCCGCCCACCAGGATCCGGCCGTCGGGCTGGAGGGCCAGGGCCTTGACCTCGCCGAGCCCGGAAGGATTGAAGGACGCGTCCAGCGTGCCGTCGGCATTGAGCCGTTCCAGCGTGCCGCGCGCCGCGCCGCCGAAGCCGACCGCGGTGCCGCCGACCAGCACCTTGCCATCGGGCTGGAGCAGGAGGACCGCCGGGCCGCCCGAGGCCGAGGCGCTCGCGCTGAACGTGGCATCGATGGCCCCGCTGGCCGCCAGCTGCGCCACGCCCGTCCGGGCGACGCCGGCGATCGTGGTGAAGGAGCCCGCGACCACCACCCGGTTGTCCGGGCGCACCGCGAGCGCGGACACCGCACCGTTGGGGTTGGGCGCGAACGAGGCGGAGGCGGAGCCGCCGGTGTTGAGCAAGGCAAGGTTGCTGAGCGCCACCCCGCCGATGGAACTGAAGCTGCCGCCCACCAGGATGGAGCCGGAGGGCTCCACGGTCGTGAAGATGCCACCGACCAGCACGGAGCCGTCGGACTGCGCCGAGATCGTCACCACCGCCCCGCTCGGGTTCGGGTCAAAGGTGCCATCGAGCGAACCGTCCGTGTTCAGGCGCACGAGGCGGTTGCGGGAGCTCGGGTTGGTGGCGCCGGGAGGCTGCACGGTGGTGAAAATGCCGCCGGCGATGATCTTGCCATCCGCCTGCTTGGCCAAGGTGACCACCGCCCCGTTGAAGTTCGGGTCGTAGGTCGCATCGAGCGTGCCGTCGCTGTTCACCCGGGCCAAATTATTGCGGGTGATGATCGAGGCCGAGCCGTTGGGCTTGAGGAAATTGAAATTGCCGCCGAGCACGATCTTGCCGTCCGCCTGGACGGCCAGGGCCAGCACGTTGCCGCTGACTCCCGGGTCGAACGTGGCGTCCGTGCTGTTGTCGGGCTTGATGCGCGCGACATGGTTGCGGGTCAGCAGCGTCGTGGACGAGCTGGAGGCAAAGATGGTCGAGAAGGCGCCGCCCACCACGAGGGAGCCGTCCGCCTCGCGGGCGATCGCGTAAACCGTGCTGTTGGGATTCGGGCCGAACGTGCTGTCGAACGAGCCGTCGCCCTTGATCCGGGCGAGGTAATTGACCGCGCTCGTGGCGGTGGCGCCGTTCGGCTGGAGGGTGTTGAAGCTCCCGCCCAGGACAATGTAGCCGTCGGGCTGGATGAGCAGCGCGTTGACGCTGCTGTTGGCGTTGGGATTGAAGGCGGTGTCCAGCGAGCCATCGGCGTTGATCCGGGCGATGTACTGGCGGCTGACCCCGCCGACGTTGAGGAAGGCGCCGCCGATCACGATCTTGCCGTCGGACTGCAGGGCCATCGCGTTGATCGTGCTGTCGACCACGGGATTGAAGCTCGCGTCCAGCGACCCGTCGGCGTTCAGCCGGACGATGTTGCCGCTGGTGGCCCCGGAAAGGTCCCGGAGGCTGCCCGCGAGCAGCACCTTGCCGTCCAGCTGCACGGCGAGCGCGCTGATCTGGCCGCTGATCTGGGCGCTGGGGCGGAAGGACGTCCGCAGGGTGCCGTCGCTGTTGAGCCAGGCAAAGTTGCCCAGCTGGGTGCCGATGGCGCCGCCGATCATCCGCGCCGCCACGGTGTTCACCGGACCGTTGGCATCCGGGTTGAAGGAGGAGTCCGGCACGCTCTCGGTCGTGAACCGCGCGAGATTGTTGCTCGAGGTGCCACCAAAGGTGGCAAAGGAACCGCCCAGCAGAACCCGGCCATCCGCCTGCACCGTCAGCGAGTTGATCACCGAACCCGTCGGGCCCCCGGCGCTCGGCGTGTAGCTCGTGTCCACCGAACCGTTGGCATTGATCCGGGCGAACTGGTTGCGCGTGACGGCGGTCGCGGTGCCGGCGGGCTGGAGGGTGGTGAAGGCGCCGCCCATGAGCAGCTTGCCGTCGGCCTGCACCGCCAGGGCGATGACCTGATTGCCGGCGCGCTCCCCGACCCCGAGGTCGAAGGCGCTGTCGAGCGTGCCATCCGTGTTGATCCGGGCGACGTACCGGCGCGTGGTCCCGACCGTGTTGCTGTTGGGCGTCAGCTCGCTGAACAACCCGCCGACGACGATCTTGCCGTCCGCCTGCAGCGCGAGGGAGCGCACCACGTCGTTCGTGCTCGGGTCGTACGTCGGATCCACCGTGCCGTCCGAGTTGATGCGGGCGAGGCCCCGCCGGAAGCTGGTGGTGGTCGTGGTGGTCGTCTTGGTCCCGTCCGCATTGGTCGTGGTGGTCGTGACCACCGGGGCGTTGACGGGCTGGAGGAAGGTGAAGGAGCCGCCGATCACGATCTTGCCGTCGGACTGGAGGACGATGGCGTTGACCTGCCGGTCGGCCAACGGGTTGTAGGTAGAATCCAGCGTGCCGTCGGTGTTGATCCGCGCCAGGTTGGCGCGATTGCCGGTGGCGAAGCCGAGGAAATTGCCGCCGACGAGGATCTTCCCATCCGTCTGGAGCTTGATCGCCAGCACCGGGCCGCCGGGGGCGGGGTTGAAGGTGCTGTCGATGGAACCGTCGGAATTCAAGCGCGCCAGACGGCTCATGACCGTCAAGTCGGCCGAGCCGTTGGGCCGCAGGGAGGTGAAGTAGCCGCCGATGAGAATCTTGCCGTCCGACTGGACCGCGATGGCATTGATGGCGCTGTCGGGGTTCGGCTCAAACGAGCCGTCGAGCGTGCCGTCGGCGTTCAACCGGGCGAGCCGGAGGCGGGCCGCCCCCTTGACCGTGGTGAAACCGCCGCCGACGAGAATCTTGCCGTCCGCCTGGAGGGCCAGCGTGTTGACCTGACCGTTGAGGTTGGGGTCGAAGCCGGTGTCGAGCGTGCCGTCCACGTTGAGCCGGGCGACGAAGTTGCGCGTCACCCCGCCGAGGCTCGTGAAGGAACCGCCCAGCAGCGCCTTGCCGTCGGGCTGGACCAGCAGCGCCAGCACGCGTCCGTTGGTGTCGGGGCTGAAATCCGAGTCCAGGGTCCCGTTGAGGTTGATCCGCGCCAGGCCCCGGCGGGTGGTGGGCGCGTTCGCGAAGTTGGGCCGCAGCTGGGTGAAGTTGCCGGCCAGCAGGATCGAGCCATCCGACTGCTCGGCGATGGCGAACACCGTGTAGTTGGTGCTCGGGTCGAAAACATTGTCGAGGGTGCCGTCCGGATTCAGCCGGGCGACATAGGTCCGCCGCGTGGACTGGACCGACGCGAACGTGCCGCCGATGAGGACCCCGCCGTTGCTCTGGACGGCCAGCGCCATGATGTTCCCGCTGATGCTGGGATTAAACGCGGTGTCGTAGGAGCCGTCCGTGTTGAACCGGGCGATGTGGCTGACCGTGGTGTAGCCGCCGGCGCCGTTCGGGGCGACCGTCGTGAAATAGCCGCCGGCGATCACCTTGCCGTCCGCCTGCACGACCACCTTGGTCACGCCGTTGTTCGCGTTCGGGTCGTAGCTGTCATCCAGGGAACCATCGGGGTTGAGGCGGGCGAGGGCGTTGCGGGACGTGGCCGCCGCCGCTCCGTTGGGCTGCAGCTTCGTGAAGCCGCCGCCCACGATGATTTTCCCGTCGCCCTGCAGCGCCAGCGCCAGGACCGTGCGGTCGACGTTCGGGTTAAAGGCGGCATCGAGGGAACCGTCGGCGTTGAACCGCGCGAGGCGGTTGCGTGTCGTCGCCGTCGACGCGCCGGTCGGCTGCGCCGTCGTGAACGTGCCGCCCACGACCACCTTGCCGTCGCCTTGGATGACCAAGGCCTCCACCCCGGGCGCCAGCACGCCGCCCAGATTCGGGTTGAAGCCCGCGTCGACGCTGCCGTCCGCATTCAGCCGCGCCACCCGGTTCCGGGTCGTGGCCGCGCCGCCGTTGGGCTGCAGCGACGTGAAATAGCCGCCGATGACAATCTTGCCGTCGGCCTGCACGCCGACCGAGGTCACCTTGTCGTTGGCGCCGAGCGTGAAGGACTGGTCCACGGAACCGTCAATGTTCAGCCGAGCCAGATTGGTGCGCGCCAGGCCGCCGACCGTGTCAAATGTCCCGGCGATCAGGATCTTGCCATCGGTCTGGGTGGCCACCGCGAAAACCGTGCCGTTCACATTCGGGTCAAAGCCGTCAGCCGCCGACGGGGTGTTGGTCTGGGCCTCCAACGGCCCGTGGGAAAGCGCCAGGAGGGCGAGGCCGGCCACGAAACCCAGGTGACCCCGAAGGGCGCGAAAAGACGAAACGATGAGCATGAGAGGAGGCAAGTTGTAGAAAGAATTTCCAACGGGCAAGAGCGGTCTCTCGACCCCCTGGGGATGGTGGTCGGAGCCCTTAGTCTCGGCCGGAGTGGGGAGGTTCCGGGTTATTACCCACAACCCTCCGGCCCACGCCAACCTGCGCAAGGTCAAAACCGCCGAAAATCCGCCGACTCGCCCGGGACGGAATCGCCGTATTTTCCGCCGAGGGACGCACGCCCGACCGCCACCCCTCACCTGGGCTCGGCCGGAACCAGGCGCTTGAGCCAACGCCTGACTGGGACCTGAACCCCGGCCCCCGCCGTTGCGGCCCGGGGGGTTGCGCCGGAACAAGCGCGGGAATTGCGCGGTCCGACCCGCATCGGGAAGCTCGGCCGGTGGCGGGCCGCCCGCCACCGCTCGATGCGCCCCATCGGTCGGATTGATTCGCGGGCGCTGGCCGGATTCCGGATTCCGGCATAAACTTTCTCCCTCGTTCGTTTAGTGTCCCCTGCCCTCCCTCACCCCTCCCATGAAACGCCTCATTCCCCTCCTCGGCGCGCTGTTCGCCGCCTCCCTCGCCTCGGCTGCTCCCGCGCCGGTTGATTCCACCATCCGGGCGGTCACGGTCTACACCGACCGCGCCGTCGTCACCCGCACCGCCCACGTGGCCCTCGCCGGCGGGATCACCGAACTGGTGTTTGCCAACCTGCCCGAGACGCTCACCGAGCGCTCGCTCCAAGTCAGCGGCCAGGGCACCGCCCAGGCCCTCATCCTCGATGTCAGCACCCGGCGGACTTACGTCGACTTCACCCCCAACGCCCGGGTGAAGGAGCTCGAGGATGCGCTGCGCGGACTGCAAAAGCAGCTGCGCGGGCTCGAGGACCACGCCAGCGTCGTCCAGGCTCAGGGCGCCATGCTCGACCGGATGGAGGCCGCGCTCTTCGCCCCGCCGACCAAGGACGTGCCGCGGCCCGAGCTGGCCCAGTTCACGAACTCCCTGGCCTACCTCACCGAGCAGAAAACCAAGCTCATCGCCGAGCGCACCACCCTCGACGAGCAGCGCGAGGACCTGAACCAGCGGATCAGCACGGTCCAAAGCCAGCTCAACGAGCTCCGCGGCGCCGATCGCCGCGCGTACCAGACCGTGACCGTGCGGGTGTCCGCGCCCCAGGCCGGCAACCTCGACGTCGCCCTCTCCTACACCGTCCCCGGCGCCAGCTGGTCGCCCAGCTACGACGCCCGCCTGCTCAGCGGCGAGCGGGCGGTGGCGCTGAGCTACTTCGGCGTCGTGCGCCAGAGCACCGGCGAGGACTGGTCGGAGGTCGCGCTCACCCTCTCCACCGCGCGCCCCGGCTTGGGCGGCGCCGCGCCGACGCTGTCAACCTGGAGCCTCGATGTGCTCAACCCCCTCCTGCTCCGCCAGGCCCTGGAAAAAGCGGAACGGCGCGAGTACTCGGCCAAGGCGGCGCCGGCCCCCACCGCCGCCGGCGCGATGAACCTGCAGCTGCTCACGAGCGAGGCCCCGCCCGAGCTCAAGGACGCCGCGCTGGCCTCCGCCACGCTCGAAACCGGGGCCACCAGCGCCGCGTTCAAGGTGGCCCTCGCCGCCAGCGTGCCCAGCGACAACTCCCCGCAGAAGGTGCCGATCATCTCGACCCGCCTGAACGCCAACCCCGAGTACCTCACGGTGCCCAAGCGGCTCGCCACCGCCTACCTCACCGCCAAGGTGGTCAACTCCTCCGACTTCCCCCTCCTCGCCGGCGCCATGAACGTGTTCCTCGACGGCACCTTCGTCGCCACCAGCAGCCTGCGCACCGTGATGGCGGGCGAGAAGTTCGATCTCGCGCTCGGCGCCGACGAGGCGATCAGCGTGAAGCACAAGCGCGTGAACCAGTTCACCGAGGACACCGGCCTCACCCGCTCCGGCAAGCGCATCACCTACGAATACCTCATCACGGTCCAGAACAACAAGCGGACCGCGGAGCGCGTGATCGTCGCCGACCAGCTCCCCCTCTCCCGCAACGAGAAGATCGTGGTCCGCCAGCTCTCCCCCGACGCCCAGGAGCTGAAGCCCACCGACCAGGGCGCGCTCAAGTGGACCCTCGACCTCAAGCCCGGCGAAAAACGCGAGCTGACCGTCAAGTTCGCCATCGAGTTCGCCAACGACATCAGCGTCGTCGGACTCGACTAGGCTCCCCGCCGCCTCCGTCCCGCCCGCCCTCCCGCCCGCCTGTGCCGGCGGAGGGAATCGGGCTCCGGCTTGCGAAAGGGCCGGCCGCAGCTATGTCTCCGGGGCATGCAACTCCGCCCGCTCCTCGCTCTTATGGCCCTCTCCTCCCTGCTCACTGCCTTCGCCCGCGGCGAACCCCTCAAGGTGGGTGATGCCGCCCCCGCGGTCACCGCCCTCACGGACACCGGCGCCTCCCTCGCGCTGGCCGACGTCTACGCTCGGCACACCTACACCCTCGTTTACTTTTACCCGAAGGCCGACACCCCCGGCTGCACCAAGCAGGGCTGCTCCCTGCGCGACGGCTACGCCGCCCTCACCCAAAAGGGCGTCGCCGTCATCGGGGTGAGCCACGACACCGTGGCCGACCAGCAGGCCTTCAAGGAAAAATACCACCTGCCCTTCACCCTGCTCGCCGACCACGACAGCAAGGTCATCACGGCCTTCGGCGTCCCCACCTACCCGGTGGTGGGCCTGGCCCACCGGCAGGCCTACCTCATCAAGGGCGGGAAAATCGTCTACACCGACTACCGCGGCACGACGGACCAGCAGGCCGAGGTCATCCTCCGGTTCATCGCCGAATAGGACTGCCGCCTCGCCGCCTCCCGCCGGCTGCCGCCTAGGCGGGCCCCGCCGCGGACGGCGGGGCCGGGGACACCCGCACCTTGGCCACCCGGCGGTGGTCCATGTCGACCACCTCGAAGCGCCACCCCGCCCAGTCAAAGGATTCGGCCACCGCCGGAATCCGGCCGAACTGCGTGACCACCAAGCCGCCCAGCGTCTGGTACTCGGCCTCCGCCTCCTGCGGCAGGTCCGCCTCCCGCCCGAGCAGGGACTTGAGCTCGCCCGTGGACAGCGTGGCGTCGATCAGCCAGGACCCGTCCTCCTGGCGCTTCGCCTCGGGCTGGTTGCGGTGATCCGGGCTGGGCAGATCGCCCACGATCGCCTCCAGCACGTCGATCAGCGTCACCAGGCCCTGCACCGCGCCAAACTCGTCGGTGACCACCGCGAGGTGCTTGCCGGACTGCTTGAACTGCTCGAGCAACTGGATCGCCGTCAGCGTCGCCGGCACGACCAGCGGGGGCAGCAGCAGGTTTTTCAGGGCCGTGGGCAGCCCGATCGCCGCATGCGCCCAGAGCGCCTTCACCGACACCAGGCCGATGATCTGGTCGCGGCTGTGCTGGTAGACGGGAAAATACGAGTGGCCGCTCGCGACGATCTTGCGCCAGTTCACCTCCTCGGGGTCCTCGAGGTTGAGGAAGACGATCTTCGGCCGGGGCGTCATGAGCGCCGTCACCGGCAGCTGGTCCAGCGCCAGCACGCCCTCGACCATTTGCTGCTCCGCCCGCTGGAACACGCCGGCGTGGAGGCCCTGCTCCACCAGCGCCCGGACCTCGTCCTCGCCCACGGCCTCCGCCGCCGGCCGGGTGCGCAGCCGGATCAGCCGGGTGACGCCGTCGGTCGCCAGCTCCAGCACGCGCAGAAACGGCGCCGCCAGCCAGGCCAGCCCGCGCATCGAGCCCGCGAGCCACGACGCCACCTTTTCCGGATGCGCCCGGCCGATGCGCTTGGGGACCAGCTCGCCGAACAGCAGCATGAACGCCGACAGGCCGAGGGTCACCGCCCCGAAGGCGAGGGTCGGCGCGTAGGGCTGCAGGACGGCGACCCGGGCGATTTCCGCGGCCAGCTGCCCGGCGAACCGGGCCCCGCCGAGCACGCCGGCGATCATGCCGGAAAGCGTCAGCCAGAACTGCACGAGGGCGAGGAACCGCGTCGGGTGCTCCGCCAGCGCGAGCGCCTTGGCGGCGCCATAGCTGTGGTGGGCCGCCAGTTCGCGCAGCCGCGCCTTGCGGGCCGTGACCACCGCCGTCTCCGCCATGGCGAGCAGGCCGTTGGCCAGCACCAGCAGGCAGATGATGAGCAGTTCGAGCGGGACGCTGGGCATGGCAGGCCGGCCAAGCTAGCCCGCCCCGCCGGCGAATCAACCCCGCGCTGCGCTACCCCAGCCGCCCGAGCCGGGCGGCCACGTCCGCCCGCAGGCGGTCGACGGCGCCGAGGGCGAAATCCGCCACCGCCAGCCGCTCGTCCGCCACCAGCGGCGTGAGGTCCATCGCCCAGGCAATCGCGGTGAACTGGTCGGTCGCGTGCGACGCATGAAACGTGGCGTTGGCCTGGCGGCGGCCCAGCGCCGCGACGTCATAGCGCTTGCCGCCGCTGATCTGGGAGTCGAACACCCGGATCAGGTCCCCGGCCAGCTGCGGCTGCGCGCTGCAGTCGAGCGGCACCTTCTCGTCGTCCCCCAGCCAGTCGAGGCCGCGCCACGCCTCCACGCCCAGCACCCGGCGCGGGCGCTGCGCCGGCGGCAGGGAGCGCAGCGCCTCCAGGCAGCGCAGCAGCACCGCCACATGCGTGTCGTGCTTGTCCGCCGGCTGGTGCAGGTAGACCACCTCCGGCCGGCAGGCGGCAAAGATCGCCGTGAGGTCGGCCTGCACCCCGGCCGCGCCGGGCCGCTTCACCGCCGCGCTCGGGTGCGCCAGCTGCAGCTGCAGGTTGTAGCCGCCCAGCCGCGCCGCCGCGCGCTGCTCCTCGCGGCGCACCGCCCGCATCTGCTCGTCGGTGAACGCCGCATAGGCGCCGGTGCGCGGCGAGCCCGCGCCGTTGGTCACCACCACCCCGGTGAAAAATTTGTCCGGCCGCCCCCGGCACTCCGCCACGCCCGGGTAGGCGTTGATCTCGATGTCGTCCTGGTGCGCGATCACGCACAGGTGCGTCGTGCGCGCCAGGGCCTGCGCCGGCGTGACCGCCGCGGGCTCGGGAATGAAAAGGTCGGCGTCCGGATGGGAAAATTTCATGGCGGGAGGGTTTTCAGGTTTCGCGCCGGACCGTGGCGGCGGAGTCCGCGACCGGTCAGCGGGCGGCGCAGGCCGCGACGATCGCGGTCATGGCGGCCTGCGCCTCCTCGATGCTGCGCACGAGGGCGAACTGCGTGCGGCACCGCTCGAGGTTGTGGCGCGGATGCTTGATCTTGTAGTAGGTGTCGCCCTGCAGGTAGTCGGTGAGGAAGCGGAGGCCGTTCTCGTAGGTCATGAGCTGGCCGGCGAAGCCGAGGTGCGCGCGCTCGGTGGCGTTGAGCACGCCGCCCACCGCCGAGCCGAGGTAGCCCTCGACCAGCGCGCGGAAGAGCGGCAGCCGCAGGTGCATGTTCGCCGGCGCCGGGTCGTCCTCGAAGGTCGAGCTCGCCGAGGTGCGCACCATCTCGCCGAAATCGTAGAGCGGCAGCCCCGGCATGACCGTGTCGAGGTCGATCACCGCCACCGCGCGGCCGGTGACGTCGTCGAGCATGACGTTGTTGATCTTGGTGTCGTTGTGCGTGACCCGCTCGGAGATCTCGCCCCGGGCGAGGAGGGTGAGCAGCCGGTCGGCGTCGGCCTCGCGGGCGAACGCAAAGTCAATTTCCGCGCGCACCTCGGCCCCGCGGCCGGCGCGGTCCTCGGCCGCCGCGCGGCGCAGCGCCTCGAAGCGGCTGCGCGTGTGGTGGAAGTTGGGGATCGTCTCGTGCAGCCGGCCGCCCGGCAGGTCGGCGAGCTGCGCCTGGAAGTCGCCGAAGGCCCGCGCCGCCACGCGCGCCTGCGCCTCGGTCTCCACCCGGTCCACCGTGTTCGCCCCCTCGATGAGGTCGTAGACGCGCCAGAACCCGCCGCCGGCGTCCTGCGCAAAGGTCCGCCCGTCGCGCGCCGGTACCAGCGTCAGCGCCCGCCGCGCCGCGGCCGCGCCCTCGGCCGCGCGGACCTTGCCGGCGACGTGCGCCGTCACCCGGCGCACGTTTTCCATCAGCGCGGGGACGTTCTGGAAGATGCGGTGGTTGACCTTTTGGAAGATGTAGCGGCGCGGGCCGGCGTCGGCGGCCATGACGACGGCGTAGGTCTCGTTGATGTGGCCGCTGCCGTAGGGCCCGCCCGCGACGAGCCGTCCCTCCAGCGGAAAGGCGGCGATCATCTCGGTCAGGTCGGGCGGGACGGGGGGGTGGCTCATGCGGCGGGGCTCAGTTCAACCGTGAGAGGGCGGCCGGGCGCGAGCGTTTTCGGGCGGGAAAAGTTGATCGCCGCGCCGCCGGCCAGCGCCAGGCGCCGCAGCGGCAGCCGGCCGTGGAGGCAGGTCAGCACCACCCGGGCGCCGCGCCGCGCCGGCGCGATCGTCACCGTGCCCCACGCCGCGCCAGCCGCCCAGAACCACCGCACGCGCCGCCGGCTCGCGGCAAACCCCAGCTCCTGCGTCAGCGCCGAGTAGTGGAAGCCGGTGAACGCCGGGATGAGCCCCCAGCTGTTCAGCGCCCGCGCGTAGTGGTGGCCGCACTCGGCCTCGTCGAAGGGGTTGCGCTTGCGCCCGTCGTAGCGCGCGCGGATGTCGCGCACCACGCGCCGCGCCGCGCCCGTCCGGCCCTCCTGCGCGAGGTGGAGCGCCACGCAGTACTCGAAGCCCGTCATCACCTCCGGGTAGTAGGGAAACGGCCGGGCCGGCCGCCGCCCGCGCGGGTACGACGCCATCAGCAGCGCCGTCTCGCCGCCGAGCGCATAGCTGCGCATGGGATTGAAGTGCGCCGCGAACCCGCGCCGCCGGTTGTGCCGGAGCACCGCCTGCAGCGCCGCCCGCTCGTGCCGCGGGTCGAGCAGGTGCCCGAGCCCCTCGAAGTGCGCGTTCACCTGCCCCGCGAGCTGGTCGATCAGGCAGCCGGCGCCGAGCTGGTAGTCGGGCTGGGCCGGGTTTTGCGCCCCCATGGTGAGCAGGCAGCCCGCGCGGACCTCGTCCCGGCTCCGCACCGGCCGGATGTGGTGCTCGTAGTATTCGCCGTTGAACAGGTTCGCGTCGACCCACGCGCTCCCGCGCACGAACAGCCCGCGGCACTTCTCCGCGAACTCCGCCTCGCCGAGCGCCCGCGCCATGGCCTCCGCCGCCCGCAGCGCGCCGAGATACCACGAGGCCATCTGCGGGTTCGGCCCGTAGTACTCCACGTCCATCGTGTTGTGCTGGCAGCCTTCCATCACGCCGTCCTGGTCGGCGTCCCAGCCGCCGGGCAGCCAGGCGAACTCCAGCGCGCGCCGCGCGTGCGGCCACCGCCCGCGCAGCCAGGCCGTGTCGCCCGAGAGCCGCCACTCGCGGTGCAGCTTCAGCAGGCAGCCCATCTGCCCGTCGGCCGCGGCGATCCGGTGCCCGTCGCCGGCCTTGAGCGGCAGCTTCACCCGGAACGCCATCAGCCCGTCGGGCTGCATCGCAAAGTCGGAAAACTCCGTCTCGCGCATCGACCGCGCGAGGTCGGGGAACAGGTGCGCCGTGGCGTGCTCGTAGTTCCAGACGTGCGTGCAGCTGCCGTGGCAGCTCCCGCCGCGGTCGAAGCAGCCCTCCCAGCCGAAGAAGCGCCCGTCCGCCGTGCGGAAGCAGGTCTGCGAGCGCAGCGTCGAGAGGTTGCAGAGCGCCGCCTCGCGCACCTCCGCCGGCAGGTCGCACTCCGCCACCCCGCGCGCAAACGCCACCGTGTCCCGCTCCAGCGCCCGCCAGTGCCGCGCCGCGTGCGCCGCCGCCGCCCACGCGTCGGGCCAGCGCGTCGCGTAGTGGTTGCCGACGATGACGCGCTCATGCTGCGGGCCGTGGCCCCAGTTCTCCCGGTTCGGGAAATGCCACGCCACCACGAACTCCACCGCGCGCTCGCCGCCGGGCGGCACCGTCACCGCCACCGCCAGCGACGCCGCCGGCAGGTCCACGCTCGCCGTCCGCGGCTCCAGCCGGCCGTCGGCGGAGAAATCGTCCCAGAAATCCAGCAGCCCGTCGGCCCAGCCGGATTCGGCCCACGCCGTGCGGTGCGTCACCCCGCGGCGCGCGGTCGTCGCCAGCGCCAGCGTGCCCCAGGCGCCGTGGTCCGGCGCCACGCCCGCCGAGTCCAGCGCCACGCCGCGGAGCCCGTCCGCCGCGCGCCAGGTGTTGCGGTTGCGGCTCGCCCCGGTGGGGAAAAGCTTGCTGCGAAACTCGTCGAACTGCTGCGCCCGCCCGTCGACGCCGATGAAGTTCGGCAGCACCGCCGCGACCGCGGCCGCCACGGCCGCGCGGCCCGGATTGCGCAGCACCACGCGCACCAGCGCCACCGGCAGGCCGCTGCGGGCGCTGTCCCCGGGGACCAGCGGGTTGAACACCTGCAGCGTCGCCCGCAGCGGCACCGCCGCGTCCGCCAGCGCGACCTGCGCCAGCGGGTAGGCGGCGTGAAAGGTGCAGCGCCGGAAGCGCGGCAGCCCGGCGAGCGGCGCCGGCGACCCCTCCTCGCCCTCCCACTCCCCCACCGGCAGGGGGCCCTCGAGCAGCCGCGTGACCGCCGCGGCCCCGCGCCGCTGCGCGCGCAGCGCGAAAAACGGCGACGACTTCCCCTGCCCCACCGGCGTGAACCCCTTCGCCGGGCGGTTCGCCACCTCCCAGTGCCGCCACGCGCCCCAACCGCAGAGCGACACCGTGCCCGTGCCGATGCCGCCCACCGGCAGCGCCACGCGCGCGAGTTTCTCGCCGGTGTAGGAGTTGAGGACAGGCCAGGGGTTCATGGGGTCAGCCTTGCCGCGGGACGCGCGGCGGGCCAGGGGTTTGCTCCCGCGTGCCATCGGTGCCCTCCGCGCTCAAAACAGCTTCGCCGGGTATTGGCCCGCGCGCACCAACTCCGCGATCGCCGCCACCACGCGCGGCTTGTCCTCGCGGTAGGTCACGCCGAACCACGTGCTCTCCGTCGGCCGCACGCGCACCGTCGCCTCCCGGCCGGCGATCAGGCCGGACACCGCCGTCGGCAAGTAGAACTCCGCCTTGGCCTCGCCGCCGCGCTCCGCGAGAAACGCGCCCAGCTGCCGGTCGAGGCCCGCGAAGAGCGCCGGCGTGAAGCCCCAGCAGTTCAGCGAGGCGATCTCCTGCCCGGAGTAGGCGCGCCCGGGCCCCACGTCGGCGGCCAGGATGCCCGTGTGCTCCGTGATCGACTCCAGCAGTCCGTCGGCCCCCGCCCGGCAGATGCCGCGCGCCACCGCGCCGTGCTCGGACAGCGTGTTCGCGAGCCGGAAGCCGACCATCGCAAACGGCGCCGG
>CAIKTR010000014.1 GCA_903830425.1 uncultured Opitutia bacterium | reverse complement strand
GCGCGGGCGGGGCGGCGGCGCCGTCCGGCTGGCCGGCGGCGAGCCCCGCGCTGGGCGTGGCGCGGGCCGGGTCGTAGGTTTGCATCCGGCGGGTCAGGTAGGCGGGGTCGAGCAGGCCGGCGGTGGGCACCGCCACGAAGTCGGGGTCGCCGAGGTATTCGGCCCGGTCGCGAAACGCCCGGCGCATCACCTCGGTGAACAGGTGGTATTTTTCCGCCGAGGCGGGCCCCAGCGCGGCGAGGTCGTGCGGCGCGAGCATCCCGAGCATCTGCAGCAGGGCGATGCCGCCGGAGCTGGGCGGCGGCATGGTGACGATCTCGTAGCCGCGGTAGGTGCCGCGCAGCGGCGTCCGCTCGACCGCGCGGTAGCCCTGCAGGTCGGCCCGCGTCACCAGGCCGCCGTGGGCGGCCATGGCGGCGGCGAGGCGCCGGGCGGTCTCGCCCTCGTAGAATTCCCGCGGGCCCTGCGCCTGCAGCCGGGCGAGCGTGGCGGCGAGCTCGGGCTGCCGCCAGCATTCGCCGGCGGCGAGATAGGCGCCCGCCTTGAGGTAGATGCGCTTGGACTCGGGAAATTGCGCGAGGAGCGGGGCCCAGTGCCGCAGGCTGGCGGCGGTGCCGGGCGAGACGCGATGGCCGTCGGCCGCCAGGCGCCGGGCGGGCTCGACCACCGCGGCCCACGAGACTTTGCCCGAGCCGTATTTCTGCTGGGCCAGCGCCAGGCCGGCGACCGTGCCGGGGATGCCGCTGGCGCGCCAGCCGACCGTGGAGGACAGGGGGCCGGAGAGGACCTGGCCGTCGGCCCCGAGGTACATGTCCCGGGTGGCGGCGGCGGGGGCCGTCTCGCGATAGTCGATCGCCACCGCGCGGCCGTCGGCGAGGTGGATGAGCATGAAGCCGCCGCCGCCGAGGTTGCCGGCGAAGGGGTAGACGACGGCCAGCGCGAGGCCGGTGGCGACGGCGGCGTCCACCGCGTTGCCGCCCTGCTGGAGGATTTCGCGGCCGGCCTCGGAGGCGAGCTCGTGGGCGGAGGTGACCATGCCCTGGGCGCCCACGGCCGGGGCGCGCTGGGCGCGGAGGGCGCCCGGGGCGGCCAGGAGGGGGAGCAGGGCAGCGAGCGCGACGGACAGGCGGAGCGGGTGCACGGGCCGATCCTCGCAGGGATTTTCCCCGGAAGGCAAATGCACCGTGCGTCCCGCCGCGGGCGGCGGGGCACAAAAAAGGGCGGGCCCGCGGGGGCCCGCCCGAGCAAACTAGAGTCGCAGTCGGGCGCTCAGATGCCGGCCGAGTTCTCGGCCGGGATGCGCATGCTGTAGAAGCTGCGGTACACGAACACGAGGGCCACGGCGAAGAAGAACAGGCCGATGCCGGTCTTGAGCCCCTGGTTGGTCATCGTCACGGCGATCTCGACGGCGAGCAGGCCGAAGAGGGTGGTGAACTTGATGACGGGGTTCATCGCGACGGACGAGGTGTCCTTGAACGGGTCGCCCACGGTGTCGCCCACGACGGTGGCGGCGTGGAGCTCGGTGCCCTTCTGGCGGAGCTCGACCTCGACGATCTTCTTGGCGTTGTCCCAGGCCCCGCCGGCGTTGGCCATGAAGATGGCCTGGAAGAGGCCGAAGAAGGCGATGCCGATGAGGTAGCCGATGAAGAAGTAGGCGTTGAAGAACGGCAGGGCGAGGGCGAAGCAGAACACCACGATGAAGATGTTCCACATGCCCTTCTGCGCGTAGACGGTGCAGATGCGGACGACTTCCTTCGAGTCCTGCTCGGAGGCGGTCTTGGCATCGAGCTTCATGTGCTCCTTGATGTAGACGACGGCGCTGTAGGCGCCGGTGACGACGGCCTGCATCGAGGCGCCGGTGAACCAGTAGATGACGGCGCCGCCCATGATCAGGCCGAGGATGATCTCGGGCTGGACGATGCTCAGGGCGCCCACGACCTCCTTGAACGGGCCGGCGACGCCGGAGGCGACCTGGAGCTCGTAGAGCTTCTGCAGGAGCATGATGATGCCGAACACCATGGTGGTGGCGCCGACGACGGCGGTGCCGATCAGCACGGGCTTGGCGGTGGCCTTGAAGGTGTTGCCGGCGCCGTCGCCCTTCTCGAGCTGGTACTTGGCGTTCTCGAAGTCGGGCTGGAACCCGAAGTCGCGCGCGATCTCGGCGGCGATGCCGGGCTTGCCCTCGATCTGGGAGAGCTCGTAGACGGACTGGGCGTTGTCGGTCACGGGGCCGTAGCTGTCGACCGCGATGGTGACGGGGCCCATGCCGAGGAACCCGAAGGCCACGAGGCCGAAGGCGAAGATCGGCGCGGCGAAGAGGAACTTCGCCGGCATGAGGGAGAGCAGGGCGGCGTGCTGCGAGAAGTAGTAGGACGCAGCCATGAGCAGCATGATGACGAGGCCCATCCAGAAGGCGGAGAAATTGCCGGCGACGAGGCCGGACAGGATGTTGAGCGAGGCGCCGCCGTGCTTGGAGCAGTTGGTGACCTCCTTCACGTGGCGCGAATTGGTGCTGACGAAGATCTTGGTGAACTCCGGGATCAGGGCGCCGGCGACCGTGCCGCAGCTGATGATGACCGAGAGGACCCACCACAGCGCCGGGTTGATGCCGGCCTGGTGCGCGAGCAGGAAGTAGGAGGCGACGAAGGTGACGCCGATGGACACCGCGGAGGTGATCCAGACGAGGTGGGTGAGCGGCGCCTCGAAATCAAAATCCTTCAGGCTGCCGTACTTGGCGCGGGAGATGGCCTGGTTGAGGAAGTAGGAGACCAGCGAGGTGACGATCATCAGGGCGCGCATCGTGAAGAGCCAGACGATGAGCATCGCGCAGAGCTCCTGGCTCTCGGTGAGGGCGAGGGCGAGGAAGGCGATGAGCGCCACCCCGGTCACGCCGTAGGTCTCAAAGCCGTCGGCGGTCGGCCCGACGGAGTCGCCGGCGTTGTCCCCGGTGCAGTCGGCGATGACGCCGGGGTTCTTGGGGTCGTCCTCGGGGAGCTTGAAGACGATCTTCATGAGGTCGGAGCCGATGTCGGCGATCTTGGTGAAGATGCCGCCGCAGATGCGGAGGACGGAGGCGCCGAGGGACTCGCCGATGGCGAAGCCGATGAAGCAGGGGCCGACCAGTTCCCGCGGCAGGAACACGAGGATGCAGATCATGAAGAACAGCTCGACGCAGACGAGGAGCAGGCCGACGCTCATGCCGGAGCGCAGGGGGATGAAGAGCGTGTTGAGCGGGTTGCCCTTGAGGGCGGAGAAGGCGGTGCGCGAGTTGGCGACGGTGTTGATGCGGATGCCGAACCACGCCACGCCGTAGGAGCCGAGGATGCCGAGGATGGAGGCGAGCAGGACGACGGCGACGTGGACCGCGGAGTTGTGCGAGAGCACGCCGAAGTAGTAGACCATGCAGGCGCCGATCAGCAGCCAGAGGATGGCGAGGAACTTGCCCTGGGTGAACAGGTAGGTCTTGCAGGTTTCCCAGATCATGTGGGACACGCTGGCCATCGAGGAGTGCACCTGCAGCGCCTTGGTCTGCGTGTACTGGATGAGGCCGAACGCCGCGCCGATCGCGCAGATCACGATGCCCAGGTACATCAGCGTCAGGCCGCTGACGCCGCCCAGGCCGTCGAAGCGCACATGCGTGAGATCGGGGATCTTGATGTCAGCCTCGCCTGCACGCAGGGAGGAAGTTGAGGCGGCGGCCAGGATGGCAGCGGCGCCCAGTTGCCACGATTTGGGTAGGGTCATTGGGATGGGTGATGAAGGGATGGGGTAGCCTGTGGTTGTGGCCGCGGCCGGCGAAGCGCGCGAGTCAATTTTGCCTCGCGCCGCGCAGAAAAGTGCCGCTTATCCGGGGGTGCCGCGCCCTAATGCGCGCGCCGCCGCTTCTCCCCCCATGCACCACCTACGCTTCCGGCAGGTTCACCTCGATTTTCACACCAGCGGTCTCATCCCGGGCATCGGGACGCGCTTCAGCAAGCGCCAGTTCCAGGAGGCGCTCAAGGTCGGGCATGTCGACTCCATCACCATTTTCTCCAAGTGCCACCACGGCTACAGCTATCATCCGACCAAGGTCGGCCGGCGGCACCCGCAGCTGAAGTTCGACCTGCTGGCCCGGCAGATTGACGCGTGCCGGGAGATCGGCGTGCGCTGCCCGATCTACCTGAGCGCGGGGCTCGACGAGCTGGCGGCGTTCGCGCACCCGACGTGGGTGGTGAAGAAGAAGGACGGCACGATGTACAAGCCGCTCGAGGTCGAGTGGTTCGTGCGCATCCTGCGCTTCAACTCGCCCTACCTCGCCTACCTCTGCGCCCAGATCGAGGAGGTCGTGCAGCGCTGGCCGGACAACGACGGCATCTTTCTCGACATCATCAGCGCGACGCGGGACTACAGCGACGACGCGCTCCAGGCGATGAAGCGGCGCGGGCTCAACCCGGAGGTGGACGCCGACGTGGACACCTACGGGGCGGAGGTGCTGCTGGACTACTACCGGAAGACGACGGCGGCGGCCCGCTCGGTGCGCCGGGACACCCCGGTCTTCCACAACTCCGGGCACATCGCGATCGGCGCGCACCAGGCGCTCAACTTCAACTCGCACCTCGAGCTGGAGTCCCTGCCCACCGGCGGCTGGGGCTACGACCATTTCCCGCTGTCGGCGCGTTATGCCATCACCACGAAGTTTGATTTCCTCGGGATGACGGGGAAGTTCCACAACACGTGGGGCGAGTTCGGCGGCTTCAAGCGCGCGGCGGCGCTGCGCCACGAGTGCGGCGCGATGCTGGCCTATGGCGCGAAGTGCAGCGTGGGCGACCAGCTGCATCCCAACGGCGAGATGAACCGCGACACCTACCGCCTCCTCGGCGAGGCCTATGCCGAGGTGGAGCAGAAGGAGCCGTGGTGCGATGATGTGACGCCGGTGGCCCGCATCGGCCTGGTCAGCGCGGAGCAGGGCCAGGGCAAGTGGCGCGGCCATGGCACGACCTGCGAGGCCGACCAGGGGGTCGCGCGCATGCTGCTGGAGCTGCACCAGCCGTTCCTCGTGCTCGACGAGGGGGCCCCGTGGGACGCGTTTGACCTGGTGGTCCTGCCGGACGGCTTCGTGATGACGCCGGCGCTGGCGGCCAAGGCGCAGCGGTACCTCGCGGGCGGCGGCCGGATCATTGCTGCCGGCTCGGCGCTGCTGAACGAGGCGCACACGCGCTTCGCGGTGGACCCGGGGGCGCGGCTGCTCGGCCGGTCGCAGGGCGAGAAGGACTATCTGGTGGCCACGCCGCTGGCGGCGGAGGTCGGCGTCAAGACGCCCATCGTGATCCCGGGCGGGGCCTATGAGATCAAGCCGACCCGCGGGAAAGTCCTGGCGGCGCGGCGCGAGGCCTATTTCAACCGCACGTGGGAGCACTACTGTTCGCACCAGCATGCGCCCGACGCCCCCGGGGCGGCCTCGCCCGCGGCGGTGGTGAGCCGCCAGATCGCCTATTTCGCACACGACCTGTTCTCGCGCTACCGGTCCTACGGCCAGCCGCTCTACCGGGATTTCTTTGCCGCGGCGCTGCGGCTCCTGCTGGGCGACCGGATGCCGGTGACGACCAACCTGCCGTCCGGCGGGCGCATCAATCTCATGGAGCAGAAGCGGGAGCGCCGGTACGTTGCGCACCTGCTCTACGCCGCGACCAGCGTCCGGGGCAAATTCAACCAGCAGCCGATCGAGCTGATCGAGGACCTGATCCCGCTGCGCGACGTCCAGGTGGCGCTGCGGCTCCCGCGGAAGGTGAAGTCCGTCCGGCTCGTGCCCGACGGCCGGGCGCTGGAGTTTGTCCAACACGCGGGGGCGGTGGCGTTCACCGTGCCCGAGTTCACGAGCCACCAGATGGTGGAGCTGGCGTACTGAGCGGGGGAGTCCCTGGAGCTGGCGTACGGAGCGGGGCGCGCGCTTGGCACTGGCGTGCGGAGTGGGCGCCTGGAACGGGTGTGCAGGGCGGGGCACCTGGAACGGGTGTACGGAGCGGGTGGGGGGCCGCACCGGGCCATCCGTCGCGCGTCGCGCGCCGGATGGTGCCCGGGGCCGGACTCGAACCGGCACGCCTTTTCAGGCAGGGGATTTTAAGTCCCAAGCGTCTACCATTTCGCCACCCGGGCCGACTGTCGGGGCCGACTGTCAGCGTCCGGTGCGGGAGCGTCAACTCCCTTGGCGGGCCGGATGCCAGCCGGGGTGGGGCCCGCCGGTGCCCCGCTGGGCGATGGGGTGTGCTCCAGCCTCCTGACGTCGGCTGCTACGTGCCAAGCCCGGCCCCGCCAGTAGGGTGCTCCGCCATGGGGGTAGCAGCCGACGTGAGGAGGCTGGGGTCCGCTGGTAGCCGCCGACGTCAGGAGGCTGGGCCGGGAAATGATCCTTGCCCGGGGAGAGACACCAGCCCACGGTGCGCGCCGGTGAAAATTGGATTTCTCGGCGGCAGCTTCGATCCCGTGCATTTCGGCCATCTGATGGCGGCGCAGGATGCGTTTGAGCAGAACCAGCTCGACCGGCTCATTCTCGTGCCGGCCGCGCAGGCCCCGCTGAAGCCGAGCGATGTGCAGTCCTCGGCGGAGGACCGGCTGGCCATGCTGCGCGCCGCCGTCGAGTGGGACCGGCGCTTCGAGATCTCCGATTTCGAGCTGCGGCGGGGCGGGGTCAGCTACACAATCGACTCCGTGCGGCACTTCCGGGCGCTCTACCCCCGGGACGAGCTGTATTGGATCATCGGCGGCGACCAGCTCCCGAAGCTGCATCTCTGGAAAGACATTGGGGAACTCGCGCAGCTGGTGGAGCTGATCTTCCTCGAGCGCCCGGGACATCAGGTCAAAGCCGTGCCCAACATCCCCGGCCTGCGCCTGCGCCGGTGCGACGGCCATTTGCTCGCCATCAGCTCGACCGAGCTGCGCGAACGCGTCAAACGGGACCTGTCGCTGGACTATTTTGTCCCGCACAAGGCCATTGTGTATATCCGCGACCATCGTCTTTATCGCGAACAACCATGAAGGGAAAATCCGCCAACTCACTCAATCTGGTCAAACTGTGCTGCCGGGCCTTGGACGAAAAGAAGGCCGGGGACCTCTGTGTGCTCGACGTCAGCGACCAGTCCTCGATCACCGACTACCTGATCCTGGCCACGGGCACCTCGGATCCCCACCTGCGGGCCCTGCGGGTGGAGTTGGAGAAGGCGATCGATGCCAGCAGCAACCGCATTGTCGGCATGGAGACTTCGCAGGAAAGCGGGTGGATCGTCATCGATATCTTTGACGTGATGGTGCACATCTTCACCGCGGAAAACCGGTCGAAATACGGCCTCGAGAACCTGTGGAAGGATGCCGTCGAGGTGTCCGTGTCCAAGCTTCTGGCGGTGCCGAAGGCGGCGTCGGCCAAGGCGGCCAAGGCCCCCCGGAAGACCCCGGCGAAGAAGACCCCGGCGAAGGCGGTCGCGGCCAAGCGCAAGAAGGCCGGAAAGTAGGTTCCAGCTTCCCGCCGGACGCGCCGGAAGATCAGGACCGCGGCGAACATCCCCCTCTTCACTCTTGGATCCTTCCGATCCTGCTTGGGTTGGGCCGGGATCACCCCCACGCGCCCCCCTAGAGCGGGTGTAAAAATTCCATTTTCACGCGACGGGACGACGGTTTTTTCTAGCCGAAAATCAGCTGGATCGGCTAAATAAGTGCCCGCAATAGCAGGCCGACAATTAATGTAACATTATGTTATATAGATCTTAACAAATTTAATAGAATGCCGGTATGCGCTCCTTCTACGTGGGAGTAATTCTACTTACTATTAATCGCTTGCCGGGAGACCCCTGTGTGCGGTTTCATCGTGAACCGCTCGAATTCGGGCGGGCTCATATAATAAACAACGCATCCATACCCATGAAACAAAACCACTCCAACAAGGGCTTCACCCTCGTCGAAATCATGATTGTCGTCGTCATCATCGGCCTCCTGGCCGCCATGGCGATTCCCGCGTTCCAGAAGGTCCGTCAGTCCTCGCAGGACAAGGCCGTCTTGAACAACGCCCGCCAGCTGTCCGCGGCTGCTGACCAGTACTTCCTGGAGAACGGTGTTTCCACCGTTACCCTGGGC
>CAIKTR010000013.1 GCA_903830425.1 uncultured Opitutia bacterium | reverse complement strand
CGCCGGCCAGCGGGCGCCGCGGGCCGCGTCGAGGGCGGCGCGCCGGCGGTGCAGCTCGCGCTCGAGGGAGGCCACGAGCTCGCCCCGGGCCGGATCCAGCCGGGCGGTGGTGCGGCGGGCCAGGGCGGCGGGGGTGGGAAGTTTCATCGGGTGGCGGCGCGGGGTCAGGCCAGCAGGCCGGCCCCGACGAACCAGGCATAGGCGGCGAGCAACGGCCAGCCCATCCAGCGGGGGAGCCCGCCGGCCAGCAGCACGCAGCCGGCGTGCACCACCGCCGCGCCCAGCAGGATCGCCAGGCCGGTCTCGAAGAACTTCGGGACGGCGATCGGCTGGACCAGGGCGCTCAGCCCGAGGCAGAGCGGGATGCAGATGTGGCCGTCGCCGACCTGCGACGCGTAGACGATGTCGGCGCGGCGGCGGGCGGCGTAATAAAAGGCGAGCAGGGCGTTGGGGAGCACCATCAGCCAGCCGCTGAGCCAGCCGAGGTGGGCGGCGCTCACGAAGCCGCCCGGGCGCGCGGACAGCCAGGCGACCAGCCAGTCGATGCTCACGTAGATCCCGTAGGCCGCGAGCAGGATGACGCCCAGGTCGAGGTAGAACAGCGGGCCGAACGAGCGGCGCTGGCGGACGTTCTGCTTGAGCACGTCGAACACCTGGAAGCACTGCCAGAAGAGGAACAGCGCCACCAGGACCAGCCCGTCGCTGGCGTCGAGCTGGCCGTCGGCGCCGAGGTCCCAGGTGATGGCGCTGAAGAAAATCACCGCGGCGAGGGTCAGCAGGAGCGAGAGCCGGTTGATCTTCTGCTCGGTCTCGGCCGGGGTGCCCCCCTTGGCGCGGGCGCCGCCTTTCCGGCCCGGGGCGGGGCCGCGCAGGCTCAGGCCCCAGACCAGCGCGGGCAGCGCCAGCACGAGGGTGAGGTTGGTGACGTTGTTGACGAGGCAGTTGGTCAGCACCTCCTGCGCGGGGCCGCGGCGGCCGGCGATGATCGCGACGAAGATCAGGTTCCCCAGGCCCGAGCAGTAGGGCATCACCAGCGTCCCGAGGGCGGTGCCCTCGAGCCCGTGGTCGAGCAGCGCCTCCAGCCGCCAGACCATCAGGAGCGAGGCGGCGAGGAACAGACCGAGGTAGGTCCAGAGGTTCGTGAACCCCAGCTGGTCGATGGCTTCGGCGAGGGGATTCACCGGCGGGGAAAGGCGAGCTGCAGGCGGCGGCCGGCGCGGGTGAGCCGGAGCGGGGCGCCGAAGGCCGCGGCGAGGTGGCGGGAGGTGAGCACCCGCGCCCGCGGGCCGGCGGCGACGACGCGGCCGCCGCGGAGCAGCAGGGCGTGGGTGAAGGCCGGGGTGATCTCCTCGACGTGATGGGTCACCAGCACCAGCGCCGGGGCGCCGCGCCGCCGGGCCAGCTGCTGGACGAAGCCCAGGAATTCCTCCCGGGCCACGGGATCGAGGCCGGCGCAGGGCTCGTCGAGGATCAACAGGCGCGGCCGGGCCATGAGCGCCCGGGCGATGAGGACGCGCTGGCGCTCGCCCTGCGAGAGATGGAGCCACGCGCGGCCGGCGATCCGGGTGGCGCGGACGCGCTGCAGCAGGCGGCGGGCGGCGCGGCGGTCGGCGGGGCGGACGCGCGCCCAGAGGTCGAGCTGGGCGAACCGGCCGCTGAGCACGGTCTCCAGCGCCGTCTCGGCGGGCGGAATGGCGCTGACGAAGGCGCTCATCACCACGCCGAGCTTCCGCCGCAGCTCGCGCCAGTCGCTCGCGCCGTAGCGCTGGCCGAGGACGGCGATGCTCCCGGCCGTGGGCGGCAGGTGGCCGTTGAGAACCTTGAGCAGGGAGGTTTTGCCGGAGCCGTTGGGGCCCAGGATGACCCAGTGCTCGCCCCGCCGGACCCGCCAGGCGAGGTCGTGCAGGATCGTCGTTCGGCCGCGGGCGACGCGCAGACCGGAGACTTCGAGGACGGCTTGCATGGGTGGAGCGCGGATTTCGCAGCTTTCGGGGTGACGGGCAAGGGTGGACTGAATTCCGCGGCGGAGTTTTCGCGGGCGCTCGGGACCGCGGGCCGGGGGCCCAGGGCCGGGGGCCGGTCCCGAAATGCGGCTCGCCGCGCGCCGACCGGTTGCGACACGCTTGCGGGATGAGACTCTTCCGCTGCCTTGGCCTGTGCGCCGTCCTGCTGGCCGCCGCCTCCGCGGCCCAGGCCCGGACTTTCACCGTGATGGCCTACAACGTCGAAAACCTCTTCGACGCCGACGGCCAGGCCGTGTTCGATGACTACCGGCCGTCGCACTATTCCCGGGCGCATGTCCTGACCAAGCTCCAGAACATCGCCCGCGTCGTCGGGCAGTACGAGGACGGGCGGGGGCCGGATGTGATCCTGCTGGCGGAGATCGAGGTGGACCAGACTCCCGGCCCGGTGCCGCCCGACTACGCCGCGCTCCTGCGCCGGTACGCCGGGGTGAGCCTGGAGGAGATGCTCGGGGCGAAGTTCGACGCGGCGGTCGCGGACCTGCCGGCCGAGGCCCTGCTGGCGAAGGCGTTCGCCGACCGCGGCATGACCGGCTACCAGATCATCGCCGGCGACACCGGCCCGGCGGCCCGGCCCCAGCCGCCCCATGCGCAGAAATGCGTCATCTTCACCCGCCTGCCGGTGCAGGCGGTCCGCGTGCTGCCCACGCCCGGCGCGCGCGCGATCCTCGAGGTCCAGCTCGACGCCGACGGCGCCCCGCTGCACGTCTTCGCCAACCACTGGAAGTCGGGCGCGGGGGACGCGGGGACGGAAAAGATCCGGATCGAAAACGCCCGGACGCTGCGCGGGCGGATCGACGAGATCCTCCAGGCGGATCCCTCGGCCGACCTCATCATCGGCGGCGATTTCAACTCGCAGTACAACCAGAGCGCCCGCTATGCGGCGACGATGCCGCAGACCGGCCTGAACGACATCCTCCGGTCGCAGGGCGACGCTGTCGCCGTGCGGGGCCCGCAGCGCGACCTCTACAACCTGTGGTACGAGGTGCCGGCGGCGGAGCGCGGCAGCGACACGTTCCGCGGCGAATGGGGCACGCTGATCCAGCTCATCGTCTCCCGCGGGCTCCTGGATTACCGCGGGGTGCAGTACGTGGCGCACTCGTTTGCCGTCGGCAAGTTTTCCGGCCTGAACGAGGATGCGGCGGGCCGGCCGCGGCGGTGGTCGTTCGCCGGCCCGGGCGGCGCGGGCTGCTCGGACCATTTTCCCCTCACGGCGCGGTTCACGACCGTGGCCGACGGCAACCCGGACCGCTACCTGCCGGTGGCGCGGCCCGCGCCCGAGCCGACGGTGGCGGCGGCGCCGGCCCGGCCCGACCCGCGCGCGATCGACCTGGCCCGCGTCGGCCTCACCGCCGCCCAGCTGCCGGCCGGGGCCGGGCTGCGCACGCCGGCCTACGCGGGCAAGGTCATCCGGGTCGAGGGCCGGGTGGGGGCCGGCGCGCGGCTCACGGTGGAGTTTTTGGGCGAGACCTACGACGTCTGGAGCTTCGATGCGCCGCTGCGCGCCCGGCTGCGGGCGGCCTATCCGGCCGGCGCCCCGCTCCGCTTTTACGGCGAACTCGGCCAGTACAAAGGACACTGGCAATTCGTGATCCGGGATGAAAGCTGGGTCCAATGAGCGGCCCGATCCTGAAGCTTTACACCTACGCCCACTGCAGCACCTGCCGGCGCGCGCGGCAGTGGCTGCACACCCACGGGATCGCCGTGGACGAGCGGCCCATCCGCGAGACCCCGCCCTCGCCCGCGGAGCTGCGGACGATGCTGGCGGCGCAGGGCGGGGCGCTGCGCCGGCTGTGCAACACCTCCGGCCAGGCCTACCGGGAGCAGCGGCTGGCCGAAAAGCTGCCGGCCATGACCGAGGCGGCGGTGCTCGCCTTGCTCGCGGGCGACGGAAACCTGGTGAAACGGCCGTTCCTGATCGGCGCGGGCGTGGCCCTGACAGGCTTTGACGAACCGGCCTGGAGTGTGGCACTGTTGAAACGATGAACTCCCCCGACCCGCTCCGCGACACCGTGCGCTGGCTTGCCGCGCACACGCGCTTCCCCGCGAGCCGGCTGGAAACCCGTTCCGAAGTCCTCCTCTGCGTGGCCGCCCTGGCCGCCGCCGCCGAGGCCGAGGAGCGGCAGCGCCACCTGATTCAGCGCCGCGACCCGGCCCAGACCTCGGCCCTGCGCGCCCACGGCCTGCGGCGCTCCCAGGTCCACTTCAAGTGCGACAACAGCGCCAAGGTCTAGCCGCCGCCGGCCACCGTCCCCGGTAGGTTTCGCTGCAACTTCCCGCGGCCGTCCGGGTTATAGGGGAACCTATGAACTCCCCTGCCCTGATCCTCGCGGCCGGCCTGCTGGCCTTGGCGCCGCTTTCCGCCCAGGCCAAGATTGAGCGCACCGTCACCAAAACTTTTTCCGTCCAGCCCGGCGGCCGGCTGACCGTGGCCACCCAGGGCGGGGACATCCGGGTGCTGACCGCCCCCGACGCCGTCGTCACCGTCGTCGCCCGGCAACGCATCCGCGCCGATTCCGAGGCCGCCGCCGACGAGCTCCTGAAAAAACTCGCGCTGACGATCGAGCTGCAGGCCGGGGGCGTCGCGGCCACCGCGGTCTATGAAAAAGCCGCGTCGAGCTTCCACGTCGGCGCCTGGCCGCCGGTCCGGGTGGACTTCACGGTGACGGTGCCCGCGAACTACCACGCGGACCTGAAGACCTCCGGCGGCGACATCACGGTCGGCGACCTGCTCGGCCGGGTCGAGGCGCACACCTCGGGCGGCGACCTCACGCTGGGCCGGATCACCGGCGACGTCCATGCCGGCACCTCCGGCGGCGACGTGTGCCTGCGGGAGGGCCGGGCGGCGGTGAAGCTCGGGACCTCCGGCGGCGACCTCCGCGTGGGGCGCGTCGCGGGGCCGGCGGAGCTCAGCACCTCCGGCGGCGACATCGACGTCACCGCGGCGGAAAACACCCTCGCGGCCTCGACCAGCGGCGGTGACATCAGTGTGGGCTTCACCGGCGCGCTCCGGGGCGACAGCCAGCTCCGCACCTCCGGCGGGCAGGTCCGCGTGACGGTCGACCCGGCGGCGGGCTTCATCCTCGACGCGGCGACCAGCGGCGGCGGGGTGACGGCGGACGGCCTGACGCTGACGGTTGAACGCGGCGGCGCCGGCCGCAGCCGGCTCGCGGGCAAGGTCCAGGGCGGCGGGCCGGTGCTCAAGCTCCGCTCGAGCGGCGGCGACATCATCGTCCAGACCCGCTGAACGTCCCCATCCGGCCGCGCCGAACCTCAGACGCGCGGCCGGTAAAACACCCGCTCGACGCCGTGGTAGGTCAGGAGCGTGAGGGCCGCGGTGGCGGTGAACGTGGCGGCCAGCTGCACCAGGTAGTCCCGGTTGCCGGTGAAACTCAGCAGCCCCCACGTGGCCAGCATGATGGCCGGCGTGTGCATGGCATAGAGGCTGTAACTGATCCGGCCCGAGTAGCGCAGCGCCACCACGACGGGACGGGACTGGGCGGCCGGATGCAGGGCTTCACGGCGCAGGGCCCAGAGGAGACCGAAGGTGCAGACCAGCGCCCAAGCGGCCTGCTTAAAAAGGGTGATGCCGTAAAAGTGTGGCGCCGCCTTGAGGGCGAGATACGCCAGCCACACGGCCAGCAACCAGCGGCCGCGGACGACCGTGTGCCGGTTGACATAGAGGTGGGCGGCGAGGGCGCCCGCATACCAGAACAAGCCGAACATCAGGACGCTGTTGAACACCCAGTAGGGCGTGACGTACTGCAGCAGCCAGACCGCGACCAGCTGGAGAAAGACAAAACCCAGGCCGAGTCCGAGCCAGCGCCCGCGGGCGGCCTGGGCGTAGACCAGGGGATAAAGGGCATACATCAGGAGCTCCACGGCGACGGTGATCAGCGGATAGTTTCCCGCGAAGATTTCATGCGGATAGAGTCCCGCCAGCGCGGCGAACCGCACGGCGATCTCGCCCGGCGAGCCCGCGGCATGGGTGGACAACAGCGGGTCGCCGCTGGGCCGGTGGGTTTCGGCGAGGACAAAAATCAGGCCGAAGACACAAGCGGTCCAAAACACGGGCATGATGCGCAGGAACCGGCGGGAGAAATAGTCCTTCCAGCCGGGCTGGGGGAGGCCGGCGCGGGCCCGCTGGGCGAAGGGGTAGTGAATGCAAAACCCGCTCAGTACGAAGAAACCGATGACGGCGGGATGATGCCCGCCGGTGGGCCAGGTGAGGGTCGTGAAAAGATCATAGGCCTTTTCTCCGACCAGCCGCACCCCGTGCTCGAATCCGGCCTGCGGCGCAAAGTCCGACCAGAGGTGCCAGTGGCAGAGAAAGACCGCCATCGCACAACCGCCGCGCATCACATCGAGCGACCAGAGCCGCGAGGGCGGCACGGCGGGGGAGGAAGGGGGAGAGTCCACTGGGGGCAGGCTCCGGGCGACGCGGAAAGGTCGCAAGCGATTTTGCCCCGGCCACATCACACTGGCCATCGCGGGGCCGCGCGGTTTGGAATGACGTCATGTCGACCGAAACCACCTATGCGGAGCTCACCCGCTGGATCCAACGCGTGCATGCCCTCGGCACGGTAGGCGAATTACTCGGCTGGGACGAGCAGGTGAACCTGCCGCCCGGTGCGGCTGAGCAGCGCGCCGGCCAACAGGCGGCGCTGGCCGAGGCGGCGCATGGGGCGGCGAGTGATCCGCGGCTCGGCGGTTGGCTGACCCAGCTGGAGGGGGCGGCCGGATTGTCCGCGGACCAGCGCGCGGTGGTGCAGAATGCGCGCAAGGACTACGACCGCGCGACGAAGCTGCCGGCGGAGTTTGTCCGCGAGAAGGCGACGCAGGACAGCCGGGGCTACCATGCCTGGGCGAAGGCGCGGGCGGCGGATGATTTTGCCGGCTATGCGCCGGTGCTGGCGAAGAACCTGGAGCTGGTGAAACGCGAGGCCAGTTACCTTGGCTGGGCCGGGCGCGAGTACGACTACATGATCGACAAGCACGACCCCGGAATGACGGCGGAGGTCATCGGGCGGCTCTTTGGCGAACTCAAGCGCGAGCTCGTGCCGCTGGTGCGGGAAATCGCCGCGTCGAAGGTGAAGCCGCGGGCGGATGCGCTGCGGGGCTTTTCCACCGAGGGTCAGCAGGTGTTTTTGCGCGAGGTGACGGAACGGCTGGGTTTCGACTACAACCGTGGCCGGATTGACGTGTCGCTGCATCCCTTCTGTTCGGGCACCGGCTCCGACGTGCGGATGACGACGCGGTTCAAGGAGCACGAGCCGCTGGACTCGCTCTTCAGCTCGATCCACGAGACGGGTCACGGCCTGTACGAGCAGGGCCTGCCGGCGGACCAGCTCGGCACGGCGCTGGGCATCCATGCGGGCATGGCGGTGCACGAGTCGCAGAGCCGGCTCTGGGAAAACCAGGTCGCGCGCAGCCGCGGATTCTGGCAAGGCTTCGAGCCGCGCCTGCGGGCGGTGTTTCCCGCGCAGACGTCGGGGGTTTCGACGGAGGAACTGTACCTCGCGATCAATGCGGTGTCGCCGACGCTGATCCGCGTGGATGCCGACGAGGTGACCTACAACCTGCACATTATCCTGCGTTTCGAGCTCGAGAAAAAGCTCTTCACCGGCGAACTCGCCGTGTCCGACCTGCCCGGGGCGTGGCGCACGGCGGCGGCGGAGCTGCTGGGGCTCACCCCGCCGAACGACCGCGAGGGCGTGCTCCAGGACGTGCACTGGAGCGGCGGTGCCTTTGGCTATTTCCCGAGTTACTGCCTCGGCAACATGCTGGCGGCGCAGCTGTGGTACCGGGCGCTCGCGCTGCGGCCCAAGCTGGAGGAGGACTTTGCGCGCGGGGACTTTACCTGGCTGCTCGGCTGGCTGCGGGAGAACATCCACACCCAGGGCCGGCGCTATGACGCGCTCGAGTTGGCCCGGCGCGTGACGGGTGAGGAACTGTCGCCGCGGTCCCTGCTGCGCTATTTGCGCGAACGCTACGGCGCGCTCTACTTGCGGTGAGCCATGGGACTCATCGACACGCACACGCACCTCGAGTCCTTCGTCCGGCAGGGCACGCTGGACGCGGCGCTGGCGCGGGCGCGCGCGGCCGGGCTGGAGGCGCTGGTGACGGTCGGGACCTCGCCGGACGACTGGGCGCTCTACCGGGACCTGGCGCGGGCGCAGGCGGGCTGGGTGCATTACACGGTGGGGCTGCACCCCTGTGCGGTCGACGCGGACTGGGCGGCGGCGCAGGCGCAGGTGGAGGGGTTCTGGGGCGGGGCGGGACCCGGCCCGGTGGCGCTGGGGGAGATCGGGCTGGACCGGTTCCACCTGCCGACGGAGCCCGCGGCGGCGGAGCAGGTGTTCGGGTGGCAGCGCGCGGCCTTCGTCGCGGGGCTGGCGGCGGCCAAACGGCTCGGCTGTCCGGTGGTGGTCCATTCGCGCGGGGCGTTCGCGGACTGCGTGGAGCTGATCGACGCCAGCGGCGTGGACTGGGCGAAGGTCGTGTTTCACTGCTTCACCGAAGGCGCGGCGGAGCTGGCGGAGCTGACCCGGCGGGGCGGGTTCGGGTCGTTCACCGGCATCCTCACCTACAAGAACGCGGGCAACCTCCGCGCGGCGGCGAGCGCGCAGGGGCTCGGCCGGTGCATGATCGAGACCGATGCGCCGTACCTCACCCCGCTGCCGCACCGGGGCAAGCCCAACGAGCCCGCCTTTCTGCGGCACACCGCGGAGTTCGCCGCCCGGGAGGTCTTTGGGGTGGGGCCGGAGGACTTCGCCGCGGCCACGACCGCGAACGCGCGGCGCTTCTTCGGGCTGTAGGGGCGCGAGCCCGCCGGATTCCCCGCGGGGAGTGACGGCTTACGTCTCGTCGAACTTGCGGGCGAAAAGCTGTGCGAGTTCCTCGAGCATCTGGGCCGCGTCGGCGCCGGTGGCGAGGAACTTGACCGTGGAGCCCTTGCCGGCGGCCAGCATCATGAGGCCCATGATGCTCTTGCCGTTGACCTGTTCCTCGTCCTTTTCCACGAACACGTCGGCTTTGAACCGGTTGGTGATCCGCACGATCATCGCCGCCGGACGGGCGTGAATCCCCATCTTGTTCTGCACCACCAGCTCCTTGATGAGCTGGGTGGCGGCAGGCGTGGCGTCGGTGTTGTTCATGGAGTCGGCGGAGGGCGAGCGGGCGTAAATCCGGTATGAGGGCTCGGCTTGCAACCTAAAAACCAGCTGCCAACATGGCTCCAGATGACCATAGCTGCCATTATCGTGCCCTGCCGGCTTGAGTCTACCCGGTTCCCCCGCAAACTCTTACATAAGATCAAGGGCCGGCCTTTGCTGGCATGGGTGGCCGAGCGGATTACCCAGCAGGCCCCGGAGTTTCCGCTCTATTTCGCGGTGGACCACGAGCTTTTGGCCGAGTGCGTCACCCAGGCGGGCGGGCGGGCGATCCTGACCTCGGCCGCGCACCAGAGCGGCACGGACCGGATCGCCGAGGCGAACCGGACGATCCGGGCCCGCGAGGTGATCAACGTGCAGGCGGACGAGCCGCTGGTGACCGGCGGGCAGATCCGGGCGCTGGCGGCGCTGCTGAAGGGCGGGGCGCCGATGGCGACCCTGGCCACGCCGTTCCGGACCGCGGCCGATTTTGCCAACCCCAACCAGGTCAAGGTCGTGCTGCGGCAGGACGGCCGGGCGCTGTATTTCTCGCGGGCGATGACGCCGTACCCGCGCGAGCGGGGCCCCGCGCTGGACGATGCCTGGGTGCAGGCCCACCCCTGCTACAAGCACCTCGGGCTCTATGGGTACCGGGCGGAGCTGCTGGAGAAGTTCGCCCAGCTGCCGCCGGGCCGGCTGGAGCAGATCGAGAAGCTCGAGCAGCTGCGCGCCCTGGAGCAGGGCTACGACATTGCCTGCGGCGTGACGGACGACCCCACCATCGGCGTGGACACGCCGGAGGACGCGGTGAAGTTCGAGCAGTGGCTGGGGACCTGAGCCCCGCCGCCCGCCCCGCGCCGGCGGGCCGCCGGGTCAGAGCGCCCGGCGGGTGAGCCCGGTGATCCAGAAGACCTCGCAGGCCCCGCCGCCGGTGTCGTCGCGGCGGAGCGACGAGCGCCAGCGGTAGCCGTCGGGGGCGGTCACCTGGACGAGGTAACCCTCGGCGGTGACGAGGTCATGGCGGCGCACGGCGAGCAGCTGGGCGCGGACGGTGTCGTCGGCCGGCAGGCAGTGGGTGTTGGCGGAGTGGGAGGCGATGAGGCCCGGCTCGAGGGGCGGCTCGCCCCGGTAGGTGTACTCGTACCAGCGGCCGGACTGGCTGAACTTCAGGTCGTTGACGACCGCGGCCACCGACATCGGCCCCCAGCCGAGCGCGAGGTCCACGGGGCTCAGCTCGGCGCCGCGGTCGAGGCGGTAGCGGTCCCGGCTGAGCACCACGGCGGTCACGGCGTAGCGGGCCAGCGGGGTGAGGGTGTACTCGCCGTGCGCCCAGGCCGGGGGCAGCTGATCGGCGGTCTGCGCCGGGTCGCGCGCAGCCGGGATGCCCTTCCAGCCGGCGGGCGGCTCATGGAAATAAACCCAGCCGGCGGCCGCCAGCGCGGCCAGGAGCAGGATTTTTTTCACCGGAAGGAGGTCGGGCGCAACGCGGTCCGGCGCCCGCGCGGGGCGGCCCGGACCGCCGGGTCAGATCTTGCCGGCCTGGCGCTGCTCGACCAGCCGGTAGAAGTCGGTGAAGAGCGGGTCGGCGTCGTTCGGGCCGGGGGCGGCCTCGGGGTGGTACTGCACGGAGAAGACGGGGAGCCGGGTGTGCCGCAGGCCCTCGACGGTCTGGTCGTTGAGGTTGATCTCGGTGACCTTGGCCCCGTGGCGCTCGAGCGACTGCGGATCGGTGGCGAAGCCGTGGTTCTGCGCGGTGATGGAGACCTTGCCGGTCTCGAGGTTTTTCACCGGCTGGTTGCCGCCGCGGTGGCCGAACTTGAGCTTGAAGGTGGTGCCGCCGAGCGCGTGCGTGATCATCTGGTGCCCGAGGCAGATCCCGAAGATGGGGAAGTCCGGCAGCAGGCCGGTGACGGTCTGGTGGATGTAGGGCAGGGCCGCGGGGTCGCCGGGGCCGTTGGAGAGGAAGACGGCGTCGGGCCGGTGCTCGCGGACCTGCTGGTGGGTCGCGGTGGCGGGGAAGACCTGCACCTCGAAGCCATGCTGCACCAGCTTCCGGTAGATGCTGTGCTTGGCGCCGTAGTCGAAGGCGGCGACGCGAAACTTTTTCGCCGGCACGCCCGGGGCGTTCATCGTCGTGCCGACCGGGAGGTAGGGCGCGTTGTGGTTCGCGGGGTCGTCCGCGCGCCACAGGTAGGGCTCCCGGCACGTGACATCCTTCACGTAGTCGGCGCCGGCCATGTCGCGCCAGGCGCGGGCCCGCCGGACGGCCTCGTCGTCCCCGAGCGGCCGGGTGCTGAGGCAGCACTTCATCGCGCCCGCGACGCGGAGCTTCTTGGTGAGGGCGCGGGTGTCGACCTCGCTGATGCCCGGGATGCCGTACTGGAGGAGGTAGTCGCCGAGGGACTGGCGGCTGCGCCAGTTGCTGACCACGGGGGAGAGCTCGCGCACGACGAAGCCGGAGCACTTGGGCGTGGCGGACTCGGCATCCGCGGCGTTGATCCCGTAGTTGCCGATCTGGACGGCGGTCATGGTGACGATCTGGCCGAAGTAGGAGGGGTCGGTGAGGATCTCCTGGTAGCCGGTCATCGAGGTGTTGAACACGCACTCGCCGGCGATGGTGGCGTCGGCGCCAAAGGCGAGCCCCCGGAAGATCGAGCCATCTTCGAGCGCGAGGATTGCGGGCTTGGGCGAGGACATTAAAGCCTGACGAAAAGGAGTCGCCCCGCCCCTGCCAAGGGGAAACCGGGCCGGCGGGCGAAAAATCGCCTCCGCCGGGCGTGCGCCGGGGCCGGCAGGCGGGCCGCGGCCTATTTTGCCCCGCCATTTGACAGGAGTGGTTAGGCCCCTTACCACTTCCCGACCAAAAAATGCCCTATACCGAAGACCGCGCCACCTGGTTTGAAGGCCAGGGTCTCTGGCAGCACATCCCCGAGAGCGACTGGCGCAGTTGGACGTGGCAGCTGAAGCACCGGATCACGAGCGTGGCGCAGCTGGAGCAGTTCATGACGCTCACGCCGGACGAGCGGGCCGGGTGCGCGTTTGCGGACCAGAAGCTGTCGCTGGCGATCACGCCGTATTTCTTCAACCTGATCGACCGCGACGACCCGGACTGCCCGCTGCGCAAGCAGGTCATCCCGCGCGCGGGCGAGCGGCAGCTGTCGGCCGAGGAGCAGCTGGACTCGCTGGGGGAGGACGAGCATTCGCCGGTGCCGGGGCTGGTGCACCGGTACCCGGACCGCGTGCTGTTTCTGGTGACGGACCGGTGCGCGGCCTACTGCCGCTACTGCACGCGGAGCCGGCTGGTCTCGAACGCCCAGGACTACAACTTCCACCCCGAGTACGAGCAGGCGCTCCGCTACATCGAGTCGCACCCGGAGGTGCGCGACGTGCTGCTGTCGGGGGGCGACCCGCTGCTGCTGTCGGACAAGAAGCTCGAGCACCTGCTGGCGCGGCTGCGGGCCATCAAGCACGTCGAGTTCATCCGCATCGGCTCGCGCATCCCGGTGTTCCTGCCCCAGCGCATCACCCCCGAGCTGTGCGAGGTGTTCAAGAAATACGGGCCCATTTGGATGAGCATCCACATGAACCATCCGAAGGAGGCGACCCAGGAGCTGAAGGACGCCTGCGACCGGCTGGCGTTCGCCGGCGTGCCGCTGGGCAACCAGAGCGTGCTGCTCAAGGGCGTGAACGACGACGCCGAGGTCATGCAGGCGCTCGTGCACCGCCTGCTGCGCATGCGGGTGCGGCCCTATTACCTCTACCAGATGGACCTGATCACGGGCGGGGCGCACTTCAAGGTCGATGTCCGGCAGGGGCTCGCGATCATCGAGTCGCTGCGCGGCCACACCACCGGCTATGCGGTGCCGCAGTACGTGATCGACGCCCCGGGGGGCGGCGGCAAGGTGCCGATCAACCCGGACTACGTCGAAAAAATCACCGACCGCGAGGTGGTGTTCCGCAATTACGAGGGCGCGCGCTTCTCCTATCCGCTCACCAGCACGCCGGTGCCCGACCGGACCCCGGCCGACGTGCCGCACCCGCACGCGCATCCCCACGCGCACCTGCCGCCGCACCCCGTCGTGCCCTGAGCGGCGGCCGGCCCCCGCGGCTCACTCCAGCGCAAACGTCGCGCTGACCGTGGTGATGATGGTCTTCTCGAGGGCGGTGATGTCGTTGTTGCCCTCCCAGCTGGTCGCGCTCGAATACCGGGGATTGATCTGCACGACGCCCATCCGGGCGGTGCGCAGCTCCTTGATCCGGCGGCCGCCCTGCCCGGCAATCTGCTCGGCCCGGGCCCGCGCGTCCTTGGTCGCCTCCGCCATCATCTCGACCTTCGCCTCGCTCGACTTGGTGTAGATGAACTCCAGCCCCTCGGACACCAGCGCGATGCCCTGCGCCAGCAGCGCGGCCGACTCCGTGCCGAGCGCACTGGCGGGGACGAGGTCGGTCGACTTGAGCTCCAGCTTCTGCGTGAGGCGGTAGCCGATCCGCCGCGTCACCGTCTCGTCCTCCTCGCGCCGGCCCCGCGCCGTGATCTCCCGGATCTGCACCGGCAGGAGCGAAAATTCCGCCACCCCCTTCGCCCGCAGAAACGCCGCCACCTTCTCGCGGTCCGCCTTCAGCTTCTCCTGCGCGTTCAGCAGCGACTCGTCCTCGACCGTGAAACTCGCCCGCCAGATCACGAGGTCGGAGAGGATATCTTTGCGGGCCGAGCCGGTGACCTCGATGACCTGGGACTCGTGGAGGTGCGTCCAGGTCCGGGTGAACGTGATCGAGGCGAAGCAGAGGCCGGCGGCGAGAAACAGTCCGGCCAGCAGGCCGAAAAGGTGGGGGCGTGAGGATTGGTTTTCCATGGGAAGGGGGTGCGCAGAGCTCTCGGACCCCGTGTCATAAATGTCCAAGCCAAGTCATTCACAATCCGGTAACATCTGAACCACAGGCTTTTGCGCCAGATGATTCCAGGCCCAAAAAAATCCGGTTTTTTTGAGCATTTTGCGCGGAGGCCCGTCTATCCCTGTGTAGTCAGCATTGTTTGTAGTTCTTACGGTTTGCTTGGTGTTAGGTCACTCGGGCCGCTTCGCAAGAGGCGGCCCTTGTGTTTTCGGGGTGTCGTCGGGGCCGCGCCGCCGGGAAAAAATCTTTTTTGAACGTTTGGCCGGTCGCCGCATCTATCCCCGTGTAGTCAACATCGTCCTGGTAAGACGATGAGTGTTGGTAGTTCTGATGGTTTGCTTGGTGTTAGGTCAAAAAGCCGCCCCGCGAGGGGCGGCTTTTGTAGTTTAGGGGGCCGGCCGGGCCGGGCGCGGCGAACTTTCGCTTGCAGTGTCGCGGTCCGGTCATTTGCTGCGGCTTGCCTGTAGGGGTGTCCTCCGCGGAGGACTGAGATTGCGGCACGCGCGGCCGCTCGACCCTTCGAACCTGAACGGATCATGCCGACGAAGGAAACAGCAGGCGCTGCGAGCGCCGTGGGGCGGGCAACGCCGCTTTCGCCGGGAGTTCGTTGGGGTCCGGGCTTCCGCCACCACCATGAAACGACCGCCCCTCCTGCTCCTCCTCCTTGCCCCGGCCGCGCTGGCCTCCGGCCTCCGCCCGACCGCCGCCGTGGCCGGCGACCCGCCCGCCCCCGGCGGGGATGCCACCCCGCTCCCGCGTTACGTCGTCGCCGGCGTGCCGCTGGAGGCGTCGGTCAACCCGCTCACGCGGGCGAGCTCCGCCGCCCTCGGTGAGGCCCGCGACCCGCTCGCCACCCCGCGCGGGGTGAGCACGCTGACCACGGCGCTGTGCAACGAGCGGCAGATCCACGGCGTGCGGGAGATCCTGCTCTACTCGCCCTCCGCCTATGCCGGCGCGAGCTACGGGAAGGCCACGGTGCCCAACCTGCGCGGGGACCCGGCGGAGACCTACCTCAACGGCCAGCGCCTCAGCTACAACCTCTACGGCTACTTCCCCTCGTTCAACGGGGTCGAGGCCCTCGACCTCGTGCGCGGTCCCGGCTCGGTCGTGTTCGGCGCCGGCTACCTGACCGGCGGCTATGTGAACTACGTCACGAAGCAGCCGAAGTTCTCGGGGCCGGAGACGGTGCTCACCACCCGGCTCGGCACGTGGGCGCCCGGGCAGGTCAGCCCGCTCAACGGCTCGGTGCAGCTGGATGCCACCGCGCCGGTGTCGGACCGGCTCGCCTGGCGCGTCAGCGTCGAGGCGCAGGGGGGCGACACGTTCTGGAAAAAGAACGGCGTGCGCGATGATCGCAGCGACCTCTTTGCCGCGGTGACGTGGCGGCCGGCGGACGGCACGACGCTGGACGCGAGCCTGCAGTATCTCTGGCAGGCGTCGCCGGAGGTGCTGGGGGTGAACCGGGTGAACCAGGAGCTGGTCTGGCACGGCACCTATTACACCGGCGCCTCGGCCGACCTCGGGATGCCCGGCCCGGTGCCCGCGACGGCCGCCGTGAATCTGCCCTGGGAGGCCACCCTGTTCTCGCGGGGGGACTTCTCCAACGCGAACGTGGTCCGCGGCCAGCTGGTCGTGACGCGCGTGATCTCGCCGGCCCTCACGCTGGTCAACCGCACCCTCGGCGAGCACGTCGACCGGCGCCGCGTGCACCAGTTCGAGTACGCGGAGTACGTCACCCAGGACACCGCGGAAAACCGCACCGAGGCGCACCTCGCGCTGTCCGCCGGCGGCCTCGCCGCCACCGGGCTCGGCGGCGTGGCCGTGCGCTACGAGGGGCGCGAGAGCTTCACCAACTACTTCAACGAGTACTACTACAACTTCGACCTCACGAACCCGTCGCGGGTCTTCAACTTCCGCGCGGACTATCCCCTCAGCACCTTCCCGGGCTTCATCGGGCCCGGCGGCCGCGAGTTCTTCCCGGCCAGCTACGACAGCCCGGAGACGGTGCGCAGCGAGACCTGGAACCCGGCGGTCTTCTGGCAGCAGGACGTCGCGCTCACCGACCGGCTCTCGGTGCTGCTCGGCCTCCGCGCCGACATGTTTTTCGCCCGGGCCCGGGACCCGCTCGGCGACGCAGCCGGGGCGCCGTGGCGCGATGCCGAGACGGTCAGCGCCGGTTCGCAGGCCTACAGCCTGGTGTACCGGGCGACGCCGCAGCTGTCCCTGTATGCGACCCACAACCGCATCCGCGCGGCGAACGGCAACGTCACCGGCGGCGGGGTGATGCTCAACCTTCCGGACGGGCAGATCAACCGCGAGGACTTCCGCAACCTCAGCGAGCTGCGCGAGGCGGGGCTCAAGGCCGCGCTGCTCGACCGCCAGCTGTTCGCCGCGGTCACCGGTTTCCAGCAGGACCGCTCGCGGGTCGCGCTGGGCGGCCAGAAAAACAACCTCACGCTCCACGGACTCGAGCTGGAGGCCGTCTACCAGCCGGGCCCGCGGCTGAGCGTCACGGCCAACGCAACCTTCCAGAGCGGGCACTACGTCAATTCCCGCCCCTACCAGGCGGGCGGCCGCGACCTGTATGCGGCCTACGCCCTCGGCCGCGGCCCGGGCGGGCGGGGCACCGCCACCGGGTTCTACGATCCCTACGCCAACCAGGTGCCCGCCGGGGACTGGCCGCTGCTGGGGCTGTCGCACACCCTCCTCAACGCCAGCGTGCGCTACCGGTGGGCCGGCGGCTTCGGCGCGGGCGCCAACCTCCAGAGCCAGAGCCGCCAGCGCGGCAACCTCGACGACCAGTGGCACCTCCCCGCCCAGTACACGCTCAACGCCGCGCTGTTTTACGAGGCGCGGCGCTGGTCGGCCAACCTCGACTGCCTCAACCTCACGCACCAGCGCAACTGGATCCACAACGGCGACGCCTACACCGCGAGCGAGCTCATCTTCCCCGAGCTGCCGCGCCGGCTGGAGGGGTATGTGAAGCTGAAATACTGACGCCGGTCGTCCGCCCGGGCCGGGTCGGGGATGGGGTGGGGCGCCCCGACCTCTCGCTTGCGCGCGGCCGCCCGGGCGGTTCCACTGGGGCATGATCGGGCTTCTCGAAGGCAAGGGCGCATCGGCCAAAAAACCACCCGAGCGGGTGTTCTCCCTGCGGCTCGCCGCGGTGGGCTGCCAGCCGCGCATCTGGCGCCGGCTGCTCGTGCGCGAGACGATGTGGCTGTCCCGCCTCCACGACAGCATCCAGATCGCCTTCGACTGGTTCGACTACCAGACCCACGCCTTCAACCTCGACGACCGGCGGCTGGGCAACCCGCTCCAGCGCGACGAACTCGCCATCGAGGACGACCGCGACGTGAGCCTGGCCGACCTCGACCTCGAGCACCGGGCCCGCTTCACCTACGGCTACCACTTCGGCGAGGGCTGGCAGATCGAGATCAAGGTCGAGAAGCTCGTCGCCTTCGAAAAAGGCGCCCCCTATCCGGTCTGCCTCGCCGGCGAGCGCGCCGGCCCGCCGGAGGATTGCGGCGGACTCGAGGCCTTCCATGACATGCTGGCCTGCATCAAGGAGCCGCATACCGAATTGGGCCGCGAATGGCTCGAGTGGCTCGGCCCCGATTACGACCCCGCCGCCTGCGACCTGGTGAAGATAAACAAGGCCCTTAAAAAACTAGGCAAGTAGCTGACGGACAATATTTAGGATCGGCTGCTGCCGGGGTGAAAAGATCCTTTTCTTGACGGTCGGAAGAAGGCCTGCACGTTGCGGCCGTTCTTTGCACCTTCGTGGTCAGCGGGGAGCCGTCGACACATGCCGTGTCGAAGGCTCCATCTGACCATGAAAAACAGGACAAGACAGCTCTTCGTCATGAGTGCGGGATTTCCCACCGGGGTGGCGTTCATCAGTTGGCATGCGGGTGAAGACCCCTACCAGCGCGCGAACGAACCTCTGACCGATGGGGATCAGCCGCTCGCGTCACGCCAGAGCCCGCAACGCAGTTGGACGCAGGCGTTCAAGCACCTGCCCAAGGTGTGGAAGCGTCTCGTCCCGCAGTCACTGGGGCGGCCGGCCACCAAGCCCGTCGGTTCAGTCTAAATAAACAGCAAACAACGCCGGGGTGGGGGATTCGTCCTCCGCCCCGGCTCTTTTTTTTTGCGCCGGGCAGTTCCCCGCGTTTGGTTGGCGGGATGAGACTTGTCCTGGTGCTCGGGTGCGTCGGGGCAACCCTGTTGGCGGGGTGGGCCCAGGCGCCGGCGCCGGGCTTGCCCGGCCGCGCCGACGGGCCGGCGCTTGGGTCCGCGGCGCCGGCCGCCGGCCGCCAGCCGGAACCGAAGCCGGCGGTTTTTCCCTTTGCCGAGGCGACCATTGATGACCTGCAGAACCGCATGCGGCTGGGCACGCTGTCGTCGCGGGAGCTCACGGCCGCCTACCTCCAGCGCATCGCGGAGATTGACGAGGGCGGGCCGGGCCTGAGCGCGGTCCTGGAAATCAACCCCGACGCCATGCGGCTGGCCGCGCAGAGCGACTGGGAGCGCCAGGCCGGCCGGGTGCGCGGTCCGCTGCATGGCATCCCCGTCCTGCTCAAGGACAACATCGCCACCGCGGACCGCATGGCGACCACCGCGGGCTCGCTGGCGCTGGTGGGGGCGTGGCCGGCCCGCGATGCCGCGCTGGTGGCGCGCCTGCGCGAGGCCGGCGCCGTGCTGCTCGGCAAGACCAACCTGAGCGAATGGGCCAACTTCCGTTCCCCCGCCTCGCTCAACGGCTGGAGCGCCCGCCGCGGGCTGACCCACAACCCCTACGCCCTCGACCGCAGCGCCTCGGGCTCCAGCTCCGGCTCGGCCGTGGCCGTCGCCGCCAACCTCTGCGTCGTCGCCGTCGGCACCGAAACGGACGGCTCCATCATGTCCCCCGCCTCGGTCAACGGCATCGTCGGGATCAAGCCGACCGTCGGCCTCGTCAGCCGCGCCGGGCTCATCCCGATCTCCCGCTCGCAGGACACGGCCGGGCCGATGGCGCGCACGGTGCGCGATGCCGCGCTGCTGCTGGGCGTGCTGGCCGGCCCGGACCGGGAGGATGCCGCGACCTTGCGGCGCCCGGCGGGCTGGGCCGCGGATTTTTCCCGGCCGCTCGCGCCGGGGGGGCTGCAGGGCGCCCGGCTCGGCGTGGTGCGCGGCCCCTTCGGCTTCCATCCCCGGATGCAGGTCCTCCTGACGGCGCTGGTCGCGGAGCTGCGCGCGGCCGGGGCCGAGCTGGTGGACCCGGTGGAATTTCCCGCCGCGGCGCAGCTGGAGCAGGCGGAGGAGGAGGTGCTGCTCTATGAGTTCAAGGATGGCCTGAACCGCTACCTCGCCGGCCTGGGGCGAACGTCCGCGGTCAAGTCGCTCGCGGACGTCATCGCCTTCAACCGGCGGCAGGCGGACCGGGAGATGGCGTATTTCGGCCAGGAACTGCTGGAGCGCGCGCAGGCCCAGGGGCCCCTGACCGAGCCGGCCTATGCGGCGGCGCGCGCCACCTGCCTCCGGCTCGCGCGGACCGAGGGCATCGACGCGGTCATGGCGGCGCACCGGCTCGACGCCCTGGTGGCGATCACCAACGGCCCCGCCTGGCCGAGCGACCCCGTCAATGGCGACCCGTTCACCGGCAGCAGCGCCACCCTGGCCGCGGTGGCCGGCTATCCCAGCGTGACCGTGCCCGCCACCGCGGTGGCCGGGCTGCCGGTCGGGCTGTCCTTCTTCGGCCGGGCGTGGAGCGAGCCCGCCCTGCTGCGCCTGGCCGCGGACTTTGAGCAGCGGACCCGGGCCCGCCGCGAACCGCAGTTCCTGCCGTCGGGCCCCAGCCCGGAAGGCCCCCCCGCCGCGCCGTTGCGCTGAGCGGGGCGGCGCGGACTCCGGCGGTCAGTGCTTGGCCGGCGCCGCGGCGCCGGGGACCGTCCCGGCCTGGATCACGACCATGCGGTCGGGGTTGAGATGTTTTTTGATCGCGCCGTTGACCTCGGGGAGCGTGAGCGCGGCGAGCTTGGCGGGATACTGGTCGATCCACTCCGGGCCGACGCCGCGGTTGACGCAGGCGATGAGCGTGCCGGCCAGGCCGTCGGTCGTCGCGAGGGCCACCTGGTAGCGGCCGATGAGGTTGGTCTTGCGCTTGGCGAGCTCCCCGTCGGTCACGCCCTGCTCGTACCACTTCCGGAGCTGCTGCTGGGTGGAGGTGATGCCCCGGTTCAGGAGGTTCGGCCCAAAGGTGGCGGTGACCTTCCAGTCGCCGTCGGAAAAGTCGTCGTTGGCCAGCTGGGCCCGGATGCCGTAGGTCAGCCCCTCGGTGTCGCGGACGGAGGCGACGAGCCGGCTGGTGAAGTCGCTGCCGAGGATCGAGGTGGCGGCGCGCAGGGCCACATAGTCCGGGTCGCCGTAGCGCAGGCCGCTGGCCTGGCCGATGACGACGGAGACGCTGGTCTTGTCCGCCAGGAACACCGTCTGCTCGCGCGGGGCGTCGGTGCCGGTGGTGGCGGCGGGGTGGAGGTAGTCGGCGCCGCCGGTCCAGCCGGCAAAGGCGGTGGCGAGGGCGGCCGTGCTGGCCGCGGCGTCCACGTCGCCCACCAGCACGAGCGTGAGATGGGCCGGGCCGTAGGTCCGCGCATGGAAGGCCTTCACGTCGTCGAGCGTCGCGGTCTGGAGGGCGGCGAGGAACTCGTCGGTGGTGAGCTCGCGGTTCGGGTGGCCGGGGGAGTAGACGGCCTGGAGGAAGGCCTCGTTGGCGCGGAAGTCGGTGTTTTCGGCCGCGCGCTGGAGGTTGCCGGCGATCTGGGCCTTGGCCTTGGCGAACTCCTCCGCCTGGAACGCGGGGCAGCGGAGCTGCTCGGCGATGAGGCCGAGGACGAGCGGGACGTCCTGCTTCAGGCATTTCGCCTCGATCGCGAGGGCCTGGGGGCCGACGCTGAAGCTGAGGGTGGCGCCGACGCGCTCGAGCTGCTCGGCGATCTCGAACTTGCCGTGCCGGGTGGTGCCCTGGTCGAGCAGGTGGCCGCAGAGCGAGGCCACGGCCCCGTTGCCGCCGCCGGCGTGGGCGTCGCCCGCGGGCAGCGAGCCCTTGATCGTGACGACGTCCCGGACGCCGGTCCGGTAGATCAGCACGTCGAGGCCGGCGATGCGGCTGCGCAGGACGTTCGGCGCCACCGCGGCGGTCGCCGCGGTCGCCAGGAGCAGGAAGGCCGCGACCCGGAGCAGGGAGCCGGCGGGCCGCAGGGGCAGGAGGGAGAAGCGTTTCATGGCGAAGGGGGGCGGGGGATTATTTGGCGGCGGCGGCGGCGGGCGGGGCGGCGGGGGCGAGCGGCACGAACCAGCCGGTGGTGCTCTGGTCCTCGTTGAAATATTTCCGGGCGACGCGCTGGACGTCGGCCGCGGTGACCTGCCGCACGCCCTCGTCGAAGCGGTAGAACATCGTCCAGTCGCCGACGGCGATGGCGGTGTTGAGGTTGTCGGCGATCGCATAGGTGCCGTCGCGCTGGAAGGCGGAGTCGGCGAGGTACTTCGCGATCGCGGCCTGGACCTCGGCGGCCGTCACGCCGTCCTGCTTGAGCCGCTCGATCTGCGCGGTGGCGAGCTGCTCGACCGCCTCGTGCTTCGCGCCGGGCGCCAGCGGGATGAAGGTGAAGTGGAGCGACGGGTCGTGGGTGGGGAAGGGAAAGCCGGAGACGCCGGTCGAGAGGCTCTGGTCGGTGATGGCCCGGTAGAGGCGGCTGTTCTTGCCGTCGGTGAGGATGAGGCTGAGGACGGTGATCGCCGGGGCGTCGGGATGGGTGGCGGCGGGGATCTTGTGGCCGATCCCGACGACGCCGAGGCGGCCGGCGCGCTTCACCACCACGCGCCGCGGGCCGGTCTGCTCGGGCTCCTGGGTGTAGAGCTGGGGAATGGGCTTTGGCGCGCGCGGGATCGCGGCGTAATGCTGCCGGACCAGCGCGAGGGCGGCGGCGGGCTGGAAGTCGCCCACGACCGAGACGGTCGCGTTGTCCGGCCAGTAGTAGGTGTCGTAGAACTCGCGGAGCTTCGCGGTCGAGACCTGCTCGATGTCGCTGCGCCAGCCGATCGTGCTGTGGTGGTAGGGGTGGGCGACGTAGGCCGCGGCGGTGATCTCCTTCATCAGGGCCTGGAAGGGCGAATTCTCCCCGCGCTCAAACTCGTTGCGCACCACGGTCATCTCCGGCTGGCGGTCGCTGTCGCGGAGGAGCAGCCCGCGCATGCGGTCGGCCTCCATCCGCACGATCAGCGGGAGGTGCTCGGCGCCGAAGGTCTCGTGATAGTTGGTGCGGTCGACCCAGGTGGAGGCGTTGTTGGTCGCGCCGATCGGGTCGAGGATCTGGTCCACCTTGGTGCCCAGCTCCCGGTTGAAGTGGGTGGAGCCCTTGAACATCAGGTGCTCGAGGAGATGGGTGGCGCCGGTGGTGCCGGTGACCTCGTTGCGCGAGCCGACGCGGTAGGTGACCTGGTAGGTGATGACCGGGGCCGAGTGGTCGGGCAGGAGGAGGACCTGGAGGCCGTTGGCGTCGAGCGTGTACTCGGAGATGGCGCCGACGGTCTGGACGAAGTGGTAGCCTTCAACGGGGGCCGGACTGGCCGCGGGCGCGGCGGCCGAGAGGCCGGCGGCGCCCAGCAGGAAGGGGAGGGGGGACAGGAGGCGGAGTTTCATGCGACAGGGGGAAAGGCGGACAAGGTGCGAGGGGAAACGACCCATGCCAAGCCCGTTGCGGCGGGGCGATGGTGTTTGGGGTGATCGGTCGGCGCGCCGGATGAGCGGCGGCCGGATTCATTTTGATCCTGGTGGATGGCGGCTGCCGGCCGGTCGGCGGTCATGCTAGACACCGCCCGCCGCCGGGATAAACTCACGGCGGTTTCCCTCTCCGCGCCATGCCCACCCTCCGACTCCTCCGCTCCTCGGCCCGCCGCTGGCGGCGCCGCGTCGGGCTGGCGCTCCTGTCCTGCGGTGTCGCCGGCGGCCTCTGGGCCCAGACCGCCCCCAGCCTCACCACGCCGCCGCCGGCCTTGGTCGCGGTCGACCCGGGCGCCACCGTGACCTTCACCGTGGTGGCCGCCGGCACCGCGCCGCTCAGCTACCAGTGGCTGAAGAACGGCCAGCCCCTGGCCGGCGAGACCCGCGCCACGCTCGTCATCCCCAACGCCCAGTACGGCCCGCATCTGGGCACCTACGCGGTCGTCGTGGCGAACGCCGCCGGCACGGTCACCTCGGCGGGATCGGACCTGCGTTTCAACGCGGCGCCGTACCTCATCACCCCGCCGGCGGACCAGTCCGCGTCCCCCGGCTCCCCCGCCACCTTCACCTGCTTCGCCCTCGGCTGGCCGCTCCCCACCTACCAGTGGCGGAAGGACGGCGTGCCCATCCCCGGGGCCACGGACAGCTGGCTCAGCTTCGTCGCCCTCACCGCGGCCGACGCCGGCGACTACACCGTGGCCGTCACCAATCCGTTCGGCTCCCTCATTTCGGATCCCGCGACCCTGGCCGTCAGCACCGGCGCGATCATCCAGTTCCACCCCGCGCCCCAGACGGTGCTGGCGGGGCAGACGGCGGTCTTCACCGTGTCTGCCCGGCCGGGCCTGCCGGCGACCTTCCAGTGGCAGCAGCGGGCCTCCCGGTCCGACCCGTGGGCCGACCTGAGCGACGCGGGCCTCGTCTCCGGCGCCACGACGGACACGCTGCGGCTCAGCGCCGTGATCCCGGCGATGGACCAGTCCCTGTACCGCTGCGTGGTGACGAACGCCAACGGCACCGAGGCCTCCAACGGGGTCGCGCTCAGCACCCAGCTCCTGGCCTACTCGGGCGCCTATTTCGGCAGCCTCGATGCCGGCGGCGGCCGCTGGGCGCTCTATCTCCGCGGCGCGGCGGCGACGTTTCTCGCCGACCTGCCCGACCGGCACAGCGTGATCGTGCTGCCGCTGACGGTGGAGCCGACGGGCGGCTTCAGCGCCGCCGGCACCGAGCGGCTGGCGGGCGACGGGGACGCCGCCGGGTCCGGCGCCCCCTTCACGCTGACGGGGCAGATTTCCGGCCTGGCCGGCGATCCCTCCCGCCGGCTGGTCACCGGCACGCTGGCCGGCCTGGGCCGGACGCTCAGCGGCGAGTTTCGCGCCGGCGGCGGCGCGCTCACCCCGGCGGCGGGGGACTTCTACACCGCCCTGGCGCTGAAGGGCGACCGGGGCCGGGTCTACGCGGTGGTCGGCTACGGCGGCGACACCCTGGCCGTCGTGATCACCCCCGCCGTCGCGGAGGGCGCGCGCGGCACGCTGGCGCTGGCCTCGGCCACGACCGCCGGGCTGACCGCGGCCACGCCCAGCGGCGCCACGCTCGGTCTCACGGTGCAGATCCCCGAGCACGCTCTCGCGGCCACCTACGCGGCGGGCGGCGCCACGCGGTCGCTCAGCTTCCTCGGCCTGGGCGGGGCGGTCGACACCACCGCGAAGCTCGTCAACGCCTCCGTCCGGGCGCACGCCGGCCGCGGCGACCAGACCCTGATCGTCGGGTGCGTGGTCGCCGGCCCGACCGGCAAGCCCGTGCTCCTCCGCGCGATCGGCCCCTCGCTCGCGCCCCTCGGCGTGGCCGGCGTGCTGGCGAACCCGCGGGTGCAAATCTTCAATGCCGCCGGCGGCCTCGTGGGGGAAAACGACGACTGGGGCGGCGGCGCGCCCCTGCGGACGCTCGGCCAGTCGCTCGGCGCCTTCGCGCTCGACGCGTCCTCGCTCGATGCGGCGGTGGCGGCCACCTGGCCCGCCGGGGCCTACACTGCCCAGGCCTCCCCCTCGCCCGGGGGCGGGGGGACCGCCGAGGGGGTCTGCCTGGTGGAAGCCTACGACGCCGAGGCCGGCCGCGCCACCCGCCTGGTGAACGTCTCGGCCCGCGCCCTCGCCGGCGCGGGGTCGGACACCCTGATCGCGGGCTTCGTCATCACGGGCAACGCCCCGGTGACGCTGCTCCTCCGCGGCCTCGGCCCCGCGCTCGGCGCGTACGGGGTGGCGGGCGTGCTGCCGGACCCGCGGCTCCAGCTCTTCGACGCCGCGGGGACGCTGCTGGCGGAGAACGACGACTGGGGCGGCCCGGCGGCGCTGGCCCAGGCGTTCGCGCAGGCGGGCGCCGGGACGCTCCCGGCCGGGAGCCGGGACGCCGCGCTGCTGGTGACGCTGGCCCCGGGCGCCTACACGGCGCAGGTCTCGTCCCGCGACGGCACGACCGGCGTGGCGTTGGTGGAAGTCTACGAGGCGCGGTAGCGCCTACCGCCGGACCGCGGCGATCTTCGCCTGCAGGTGCGTCACGCGCTGCTTGGACTCGCTGTTGCGCACGGCCATGGCGTAGGCGGCGGGCTCGCCGACGACCACGACCTTCTTCCGGCCGCGCGTGATCGCCGTGTAGAGCAGGTTGCGCTGCAGCATCATGAAGTGCCCCTTGAGCAGCGGGATGATGACGACGGGATACTCGCTGCCCTGCGACTTGTGGATGCTGATGGCGTAGGCGAGCACGAGGTCGTTGAACTCGCCGCGCTCGAAGGTGTGCCGCTCGCCGTCGAACTCCGCGTCCAGCGTGCCGGCGGCGGCGTCCACCGAGCGCACCGCGCCGATGTCGCCGTTGAACAGGTTCTTGTCGTAGTTGTTCCGGAGCTGGATGACCTTGTCGCCGGGCCGGTATTCGGCGGCGGGCCCGCGCAGGCCGCGGGCGTGGGGGTTGAGCGCGCCCTGCAGCGTGGCGTTGAGGTTGGCCACGCCGGCCACGCCCTTGTGCATCGGGGCCAGCACCTGCACGTCGTTCACCGGGTCGAACCACGGCCACAGCCGCGGCACGAACTCGGTGCACAGCGCCGTGACCTTGCGCAGGCAGTCCTCGGCGTCGGTCGCGACCACGAACGTCAGGTCGCTCCAGGCCTGCACCCCGGCGAGGTCGGTGACGGCCGGCGGCAGCGCCGCGTCGCCGGCGTTGATCGCGTGGGCGGTGGTGACGATGCCGCTCTGCTCCTGCTGGCGGTAGATGACGGACAGGCGCGTGACCGGGCCCGCGCCGGCGGCGATCAGGTCCTTGAGCACGTTGCCGGCGCCGACGCTGGGCAGCTGGTCGGTGTCGCCGACGAGCAGCAGGTGGGCCCTGGCCGGGACGGCCTGGAGGAGGGCGGAGGCGAGGCGCGCGTCGAGCATCGAGGCCTCGTCGACGATGAGGAAGTCCGTCGCGAGCGGGTGGGACTCGTTGCTGGTGAAGCCGCCGGTGGCGGGGTCGTACTTGAGCAGCCGGTGGATGGTGGAGGCGAAGCCGCCGGTGGTCTCGGCGAGCCGCTGGGCGGCGCGGCCGGTGGGCGCGGCGAGGTGCACGCGGACCTGCTTGGCCTTCAGGATCTCGACCAGGGCGCGCAGGATCGTGGTTTTCCCCGTGCCGGGCCCGCCGGTGAGGATGGTGAACTTGTGGGCGAGCGCGTGGCGGACCGCGGTGCGCTGCAGCTCGTGGAAGGCGAAGCCCGCCTTGTCCTCGGCCCAGCGCACGGCGGCGTCGGCCTTGATCGGCGGCAGCCCGCTGCCGACGCGGCCGAGCCGGGCGACGACCTCGGCGATCTTCTGCTCGGCCCGGTCGTTGTGCGGCAGCTGCAGCAGGGCGGAGCCGGGGAGCGGGGCGGCCGCGCCGGGGCCCGCGGGAGCCGCGTGGCGGACCAGCGCCTGGCCCGCGACCAGGGCCTGGATGCGGGCGGTGACCAGGTCGGAATTCGTCTCGAGCTGGTTCGCCGAGTAGGCGACCAGGTCGGCCTCGCGGAACGCCGTGTGGCCCTCCTCCTGCAGCGTCTCCAGCGCGTAGATCAGCCCGGCGTCGAGCCGGGGCGGGGCGTCGTTGGCGAAGCCGAGGTTGATCGCCACCCGGTCGGCGGTCTTGAAGCCGATGCCGTCGATCTCGCGGGCGACGCGATACGGCTCGTGCAGCAGCACCTGCTTCGCCCCCGGGCCGAAGTGGTTGACCAGCTTCACGCACTGCGCCGGCGTCACGCCGTAAGTCTGGAGGAAAATGTACAGCTCCCGCTCCGTGCGCTTCTCCTCCCAGGCCTGCTTGATCGAGCCGGCCCGCTTCTGGCCGATGCCCGCGACGTCGCGCAGCCGGCCGGACTCCTCGCTCAGGACGCGGAAGGTGTCGGTGCCGAAGGCGTCGACGATCTTGTTGGCGTACACCTTGCCGATGCCCGGGACGAGGCCGCTGCCGAGGTACTTGCGGATGCCGTAGACGGAGGCGGGGAGCTCGGACTTGAAGGCCGTGACCTTGAACTGGGCGCCGTGCTGGGCGTGGCGGGTCCACTCGCCGTCGAGGTGGAGCGTCTCGCCGCATTCCACCCCGGGCAGCGCGCCGACGATCGTGACCTTGGCCGCGGGGTCCGCCGCGCGGTCCGCGTCGGGCCGGAACTCCGCGATGGTGTAGTGGTTTTCCTCGTTGAAGAAGATGATGCGCTCGAGGACGCCGGTCAGGGAGGTCGGTGCGGGAGGAGCCACGTTCACCGGACAAAAACACAGATGCGCGGCGAGGCAACTGCGGGGAGGCGGCGGCCCGCCGGCACTTGCCGCTTGGAACCGGGCCCCGGGCCGGCCAGGCTCCGGCCATGATCCTCGTCGCCAACGTCGCGGTGGGCCTGGTGGCGGCCCTGCACGCCTACTTTCTCGTGCTGGAGATGTTCCTCTGGACGAAGCCCGTGGGCCGGCGGGTGTTCGGCCTGACGCCGGAGCGGGCGGAGGCCACGCGGTCGCTCGCGGCGAACCAGGGGCTCTACAACGGGTTTCTCGCCGCCGGGCTGGTCTGGGGAATCGCCGCCGGCGCCGCCGGCGACCCGCCCAAGGTGTTTTTTCTCTCCTGCGTGATCGTCGCCGGCATCTTCGGCGCGCTCACGGCCAGCCGACGGATCCTCTGGGTCCAGGCCGTGCCGGGCGCCGTGGCGCTGGCGCTGGTCTGCGCCGCCGCCCGGTAGCTAGCGCGGCGCCGGGGGCGCGGGGGGCGTCGGCGGGCGCGCGAGGGTGAGGTCCGCGATCAGCGTCTTCAGCTCCTTGCCGGCCTTGGCGCCGATGTAGAACACGAGGAAGCCATACCAGCCCAGGGAGGTGAACAGGAGCACCGCCCAGACGAGGACGAAGGGGTCTTTCATTTAAGGGGTCGGTTGGGGGTGGAGGGCCTGGGCCGGGGCGCGCGAGACCAGCGAACCGACGACCATGCCGAGAAACGCGAGGGCGAAGGACGAGCCGCCCGCCACCTCGGCGGGGATCTGGTGCGCGGGCAGGACCTTGGCGAGGACGAGGAAGGTGAGCGGGCCGATCGCCCCGAGGATCAGGGCCGCGTAGGCGCCGGTGGAGTTGGCGCGCGGCCAGTAGAGGCCGGCCAGCAGGAGCGTGAACACGCTCGCCAGGTAGATGTTGCCGGTGACCGCCAGGAACGTCCACGCGTCGCCCGGCAGCTCGTACCACAGGCCGAAGAACAGCAGGAAGATCGCGATGCCCAGCAGGATCATCCGGGTGAGCAGGAGCTGCCCCCGGTTCGAGAGCGGCGTCCGCAGGCACGGCGTGATGATGTCGTTGTAGATCACCGTCGCCCAGGTCAGCATGTAGCCGCTGATCGTGGACATCTCCGCGGCGATCATCGCCGCCACGAGGATCCCCATCAGCCCGATCGGCAGCACCGCGCTGAGGTAGCGGGGCATGGCGGTCATCGAGTTGAGCCCCGCCGGCAGGCCGCCGTGCTGCGAGAAATAGACAAACGCCGCGACGCCCCAGAGCCCGGGCAGGAGGAAGCGGCCGACAAAATAGTACGACACCCGCCGGTACATCTTCGTGGCCGTGCCGGAATCCTTGGTCGCGAGCACGCGGCTGATCGTGGTCTGCCAGGTCGTCACCACCGCGAGTTGGAAGACGAACATCCAGATCAGGTAGCCCCAGCCGAAGCTGGTCGGATGCGCGGGATTGAAGGGGTGCGGGGCCGTGCCGCCGCTGGCCGCCCAGGTGGCCTGCAGCGTGGTGATCAGGTTGGTCCAGCCGATGTTGATGATCACCATCACCGACGTCGTCACGATCCCGATGCCGACCAGGATGAACTGCAGGTAGTCCGTCACGAGCACCGAGAGCATGCCGCCGACCACCGTGTAGAGCAGCACGAGCACGAGCAGCACGGTCATGACGCTCTCCAGCCAGCTCGCCGGCATCCCGGTGGCATGCACCAGGAAGTCGCCGCCGAGGCGGAGGAAGATGCCCATGTTGAGCAGGCCGCCGAGGGCGACAAACACGCCCGCCAGCCAGCGCACGCGGTGGCTGAAGCGCTGCTCAAAGAGCTCGGGGATCGTCATCACCCCCGCGTCGCGCAGCGGCCGGATGACAAAGCCGCTCAGGCCGACGACGAGGAAGGCCGCGGCCATGATCACGCCGATGACCTCGCCGGCGAAGCCCTTCTCGTAGCCGAGCTGGGCGGTGTACATCACGGTGACCAGGCCCATCTCGGTCGCGGCGAGCGAGGCGATGCCGAGGTTCACGTGCACCTCGCGGCCGGCGATCGTGAAGTCGTCGACGCCGCGGATGAAGCGCCGCATCCACAGCCCCGCGAAGAGGCAGCCAAAGACGTAGACGACGACGATAATCCAGTCGATCGGGGAGAGGGTCATGGGGGAGTGCCGGCGCCCGGGAAACCGGGGGTGGGGCGGCCGACCCGGCTACGTTGGCGCAAGCGGCGGCGGAGGGAAGCGGATTCTCGGGCAAAGATTCCGCCGTTTTGCCTTGGCTCCGCCGGGGCGGGAGACAGAGCTGGGGCCGCTTTCCCTCCCATGGCCTCCACCGCTTCCACCTCCGCCGCCCGGGCCGCGCAGTACGCCCGCGACGGTTTCCTCCTCGTGCCCGACCTCATTCCCCCGGCCGAGTGCGACCGGCTGAAGGTCGAGGCGCGCCGCGTGCTCGACACCTTCGCCCGGCCCGGCGCCTCCGTGCACCTGCACCTGGCCGCCGCCAGCCCCGTGTTCCGCGCCCTCGCCGGCGACCCGCGCGTCGTCGGCGTGCTCCGCGACGTCATGCCCCACGGCGTGATGTTCCTGAGCGACAAGATCGTCTACAAGTCCGCCGACAAGACCTTCCCCACGCCCTGGCACATCGACTGCTTCTACTGGCGCAACACCCGGCCGAAGCTCTCGGTCTGGATCCCGCTCGACGACGCCACCGCGGCGAACGGCACCCTCACCGTCGTGCCGGGCAGCCACCGCCAGGACTGGACGATGGTGAAGAAGGGCCTCGCGAACGGCGAGTTCCACGACGAGATCACCCCCGGCGGCTGGCAGGACGGCGACATCGTCACCTGCGCGATCCCGCGCGGCACCGCCGTCGTTTTCTCCGACCGGCTGGTGCACGGCTCCACGCCCAACACCGCCGGCCGGGACCGCTACGCCATCATCAGCACCTACCACGCGCCGGCGGCCGACGAGCCGTTCGACCTCGACTTCCCCGCCCGCCACGTGCTCGTCCCCGCCCCCGGCGCGGGATCGGCCGCCTAGGCCAGCGCCGCCCCGAGCTCGACCAGCCCGGGGAAAATCCGCGTTGCCCCCGCGGCCTGCAGCTGCGCCGCGTCATGGGTGCCGGTGGTGACCGCCCAGCAGGGCAGGCCCGCCGCGCGCGCCGCGGCCACGTCGAAGGGCGAGTCGCCGACCAGCAGCGTGCGCGCCGCGGTTGCGCCCAGGGCGGCGAGCGCGTGCGCGGTGAACTCCGGCTGCGGCTTGAGCCACGGGGTGTCGCCGGCGCCGAAGATGCCCTGCAGCAGCGGCGTCACCCCCAGGTGCGCGCAGATGCGGCGGGAGGCCTCCGCCTGCTTGTTGGTGAAGACCGCGAGCTGCACCCCGCGGGCGTGCTGGGCCTGGAGCAGCTCGCGGCCGCCGGGCATCAGCACCACGTCCTCCAGCAGGATCCGGTGCGTGTAGGCCACGTGGATCGGGAGCGCCGCGGGCACCAGCTCCGGCGGCAGGAAGCGGCCCATCGCGTCCGCCAGCCCGCCGCCGACCGCCCGCCGCACCTCCGCCAGCGTGGGCGCGGGCCGGCCGAACTGCGGCAGGGTGTGCGCGTAGGCGCGCTGGATCGTCGTGAAGGCGTCGATCAGCGTGCCGTCGAGGTCCAGCAGCAGGGTGGCGAAGGGGGCCATGGAGGGCCCAGAATTGGTTTGGCGGCGGCCGGTGTCACGAGTGAACTGCCGCCATGCCGGTCTCCCCCGCCGCCCCCCGCGCCCGCGTCTCGGCCCTGGCCGTCGACGGCGTGCTGGAGGTGTCGCTGGCCGGAACCTGGAAGATCACCGAGCCGCGGCCGTCGTGGCGCGAGGTGCGCGGGACCCTCGACCCCGCGCGGGTGCGCCTGCGGGTCGACCAGGTCGAGCAGTGGGACAGCTCCCTCCTGCTGTTCCTCTTCGGGGTCCAGCAGTGGTGCCGGGCGACCGGGGCCCACTGCGACCCGGACGCCCTGCCCGAGAAGATCCGCCGCCTGCTCGCCCAGCTCGCGTCCTCGCACGAGACCAGCGTGCCCTTCGACCGCACGGAGAATTTCCTCATCACCGTCGGGCGGGCGACCCAGGACGTCCTGGTCAAGGCGCGGGCCATCTCCCACTTCGTCGGGGAATGCGTCCTGAGCGCGGGCCGGCTGGTGCGGCGCCCGGGGGCGTTCCGCTGGCACGACTGCCTGGTGGAGATGCAGCAGTGCGGGGCGATGGCGCTGCCGATCGTCGGCCTGATCAGCTTCCTCGTGGGCGTGACGCTGGCCTACACCGGCGCCCTCGTGCTGCGGCAGTACGGCGGCGACATCTTCGTGGCCGACCTGATCGGCCTCGCGATGGTGCGCGAGATGGGCGCGATGCTGACCGGCGTGGTGCTGGCCGGGCGCACCGGCGCGGCGTTCGCCGCCACGCTCGGCAACATGCAGGCCAACGAGGAGATCGACGCGCTCGAGACCCTCGGCATCCCGGCGGTGAACTTCCTCGTGCTGCCGCGGCTGCTCGCGCTGGGCGTGATGCTGCCGCTGCTCGCGCTCTACGCCGACGCCTGCGGCATCCTCGGCGGCATGGCCGTCTCCCGCGGCCTGCTCGCCATCTCGCCCACCGCCTACTGGATCGAGCTCCAGACCATCGTGAGCCTGTCGGACGTCCTGGTCGGCGTGATCAAGGCCGTCGCCTTCGGCCTGATCGTCGGCCTCGCCGGCTGCCTCCGCGGCCTGCAGGCCGAGCGCAGCGCCGCCGGCGTCGGCCAGGCCGCCACCTCCGCCGTGGTCACCGCCATCCTCTTCATCATCGTGGCCGACGCGGTCTTCGCGGTCCTGTTCAACATCGTCGGCCTCTGAGCCCCATGCCCGCCGCGCCGCTCCCCCCCGCCATCGCCGTCACCGGCCTCGCCTGCGGCTACGACGGCCGCGCCGTGCTCACCGACCTGACGTTCGCCGTCGCGCCCGGGGAGATCTTCTTCATCATCGGCGGGTCCGGCTGCGGCAAGAGCACCCTGCTGCGCCACCTCGTCGGCCTCCGGCCGCCGCAGGCCGGCACGGTGGAGTTCTTCGGCCAGCCCTTCTCCCCCCACGACCCGGCCGCGCAGCGCGCGCGGCTCCAGACCTTCGGCGTGCTCTACCAGGGCGGGGCCCTCTGGAGCTCCCTCACCCTGCGCCAGAACGTCGCCCTGCCGCTGGAGGAATACACCCCGCTCTCGCAGGCCGAGATCCGCGAGGTCGTCGCGCTCAAGCTCTCCCAGGTCGGCCTCACCGGCTTCGAGGACTACTACCCGTCCGAGATCAGCGGCGGCATGCGGAAGCGCGCCGGCCTCGCCCGCGCGCTGGCCCTCGACCCCGCCATCGTCTTTCTCGACGAGCCCTCGGCCGGCCTCGACCCCATCACGTCGCGCCGCCTCGACGAGCTGCTGCTCCAGATCCGCGAGCTCTTCGGCACCACCCTGGTCGTCGTGTCCCACGAGCTCGACTCGATCTTCCGCCTCGCCGACCGCGTCATCCTGCTGGACCGCGGCGCGCAGGGCATCATCGCGGCCGGGCCGCCGCGCGCGCTGGTGGCCGGCAGCCGCGACCCGCGCGTGACCGAGTTCCTCCAGCGCGAGGCGCCGCCGCAATAGGCTTCCCCCGCCGGAGCCCAGCCCTTATCCCTCCGTCCCGTGAATCCCAAGTTCAGCCCCACCGTCGTCGGCGCCTTTGTGCTCGGCGGGTTCGCCCTCATCATCATCGGGCTGCTGGCGTTCGGCGGCGTCAGCTTCTTTTCCAAGCCGCCGCGCTTCGAGGTGTATTTTGACGAGTCGATCCACGGCCTCGACCTGGGCTCCCCGGTCAAGCTCCGCGGCGTGCGCGTCGGCCGCGTGGTGGACCTGAACCTCCGCTACGACGCCGCGAAGAACCACTCGGTGGTGATGGTGGTGTGCGAGTTCAGCCGGAACATGATCACGGACACCACCGGCGCGCGGATCAACGTCTCCGAGCCCGGCGAGCTGCAGCGCCTGGTCGACCGCGGCCTCCGCGCCCAGCTGGGCGTGCTCGGCCTCGCCACCGGCCTGCTCTTTGTGGAGCTCGATTTCCTCGACCCCCGGGCCTATCCCGCGGACCACCGCCTGACCGGCGCCCGCTACGCCGTGGTGCCGGCCGTGCCGTCGGCCATCTCGGAGTTCCAGGCGAGCGCCTCCCAGATCCTGGCCAATCTCCGGCGGGTCGACTTCGCCGGCCTCTCGGTCGAGCTGCAGGCCCTGCTGGCCGCCACCCGCCAGCAGGTCGACGGCCTCGACCTCAAGGGCGTGGCCGCCCAGTGGCGGCGCACCGGCGCCGCCGTCGAGACCGCCGTCAGCGCCCCCGAGCTCAAGCAGGCCTTCGTCAGCCTCAACGGCGCCGCCACCGACCTCCGTACGCTGCTGGCCAAGCTGGACACCCAGGTGGTGCCCGCCGGCCAGGAGCTCACCCGCACCCTCGCCCAGGCCCAGGTCACGCTCACCTCCTTCAACGCCGCGGCCAACGACGCCCGCCGCTTCATCGCCGCGCAGGGCGGGCTGGACCGCGAGCTCACCCGCACCCTCACCCAGCTCGGCGAGGCGGCCGACGCCGTGCAGCGCCTGGCGGACTTCCTCGAGCGCAATCCCAACGCGCTCATCGCCGGCAAGAAGCGCCCCTGATTTTCCCCGCCCCCACCACCCGGACGCGCCGATGAAAACTCCCTCCCGACCGATTTTGACCGTCCTCGCCGCCGGCCTGCTGCTCGGGCTCGCCGGCCTCGGGGCCGGCTGCTCGCTGCCGCCGGCCCAGCCGGACCCGACCCGCTACTACGTCCTCTCGTCCGCGCCGGCCCAGCCGGCCGCCGCGGCGACGGCCGCGCGGGCGGGCCGCGTCCTGCTCCGTCCGGTGGAGCTGCCCGTGTTTCTCCGGGGCAAGCCGCTGCCGGTCCGGGTGGCGGGCAACGAGATCACCTATGCCGACGAGGCCCGGTGGGCGGAGCCGCTGGAGGCCGGCCTCGGCCGCGTGCTGCGCGAGCGGCTGGAGGGCCGCGGGGAGGGCGCCTGGGTGGTGACCACCGCCGGCCAGGAGCACGACCTGGAGGTCGCGGTGCGCGTGCAGCACTGCGAGGGCGACCGCGCGCTGGGCGTGGCGCGGTTCACGGCCACGGTGGAGATCTATGCCGCGGGCCCCGGCGGGGCGCGCCGCTGCCGGGAGACGTTCACCACGGAAATCCCGGGCTGGGACGGGCAGGGCTACGGACCGCTCGCGGCCCAGCTGAGCGCGGCGGTCGAGGCGTTCGGCGAACGCCTCGCCACCCTGCTGGCGGCGGCCAACCCCTAGGCCAGCGCCGCGGCGATCCGGGCGAGGGCCTGCTCGACGTTGGCGCGGGAGTTGAACGCGCTGATGCGCACGTGCCCCTCGCCGCACCGGCCGAAGCCGGCGCCGGGCGTGCACACCACCTGGGCCTGCTGCAGCAGCCGGTCGAAGAACGCCCACGAGTCGAGGCCGGTGTTGACCCAGACGTACGGGGCGTTGTCGCCGCCGACGCAGGACAGGCCCAGCCGGGTGACGGCCTCCCGGATGAGCCGGGCGTTGCCGAGATAGAAGTCCGTGAGGGCGCGGGTCTGCTGCTGGCCGGCGGGGGTGTAGATCGCCGCGGCGGCCCGCTGGATCGGGTAGGCGACGCCGTTGAACTTGGTCGAGTGGCGGCGGTTCCAGAGCGCGTGCACCGAGTGCGGCTGGCCCGCGGCATCGTAGGCCTGCAGCGTCTTCGGCACCACCAGGTAGGCGCAGCGGGTCCCGGTGAAGCCCGCGATCTTCGAGTAGCTCCGGAACTCGATCGCCACGTCCCGCGCGCCCTCGATCTCGTAGATGCTGTGCGGGATCTGCGGGTCGCGGATGTAGGCCTCGTAGGCGGCGTCAAACAGGATGATCGCCCGGTGCTGCTTGGCGTACGCCACCCAGGCGGCCAGCTGGGCCCGCGTCGCCACCGCGCCGGTCGGGTTGTTGGGGAAGCACAGGTAGATCAGGTCGGCCGGGGTCGTCGGCACGGCGGGCACGTAGCCGTTCGCCGGCGTGGAATCGAGGTAGGTGATGCCCGCGTAGCGGCCCTCGACGTTGGCGCCGGTGCGGCCGGCCATCACGTTGGTGTCGACGTAGACCGGGTAGACCGGGTCCGGGATCGCCAGGCGGAGGTCGGTCGAGAAGATCTCCTGCAGGTTGCCGCAGTCGCACTTCGAGCCGTCGGAAATGAACACCTCGTCGGCCTCGACGTGGCAGCCCCGCGGGGCGAACTCGTGCTGCACCACCGCCTCGCGGAGGAACGCGTAGCCCTGCTCGGGGCCGTAGCCCTTGAACGTCTCGCGCCGCGCCATCTCGTCGGTGGCGGCATGCAGCGCCTCGATGCAGACCGGCGGCAGCGGCTCGGTGACGTCGCCGATGCCGAGGCGGATGACGGGCTTCGACGGGTTGGCCGCCACGTAGGCGCTCACGCGCTTGGCGATGTCGGCAAACAGGTAGGAGGCCTTGAGCTTGGTGTAGTGTTCGTTGATGCGGATCATGGCGGGGGAAGTGCGGGCAGCTTCATTGCGAGAAGCGGGGCGACGACGCAACCCCTCTTGCGCCGCCGGCCGGTAATTTTTCCCGCGCCCGCCGCCCGCCGCTTTCCCCTTTCAACCGGCCGCTTTCACCTGCAGAGTGGGGCCGCAACTCCGTCGCCCCATGCAAAAAATCGAGTCCGTGGCTGAAATGCGGTCCGTCGCCGCCCAATTCAAGTCCCAGGGCAAGACCCTGGCGCTGGTCCCCACCATGGGCGCGCTGCACGCCGGGCAGGAGGCGCTGATCCGCGCCGCGGTGCAGCGGGCGGACATCGTGATCGTCGCGATCTTCGTCAACCCGCTCCAGTTCGGCCCCAACGAGGTCATCGCCAACTACCCGCGGAGCTTCGCCGAGGACCTCCAGCTTTGCGCGGCCTGCGGGGCGCACCTCGTGTTCGCCCCCTCGGTCGAGGAAATGTACCCGCGCGGCTACTCGACCTACGTCACCGAGGACCAGACCAGCCGGGCGCTCTGCGGGCCGTCCCGGCCCACCCATTTCCGCGGCGTCACCACGATGATGGCCAACTTCCTCAACCTCATCCGGCCCGACTTCGCCTTCTACGGGCAGAAGACCGCCCAGCGCGCGGCGGTGGTCCGGAAGATGGCGCGGGACCTGCACGGCGGCGTCGAGGTCGTCGTCGTCCCCACCGTGCGCGAGGTCGACGGCCTGGCCGCCGGCGTGCGCAACCGCGAGTTCACCCCGAGCCAGCGCCAGGAGGCCCTCGCCCTCAGCAAGGCCCTCCGCAAGGTCAAGGAGATGTCCGACCACGGCGTGCGCAACCCCGACCGCCTCATCGCCGAGGCCACCCACATCCTCAGCCAGCACCGCCGCGTGCGCATCATCTACATCCTGATCGTCGACACCCTGACGATGGAGACCGCGCGGGAGGCGATCCCGGACCGAACGATGCTGGCCATCGCCGCCTGGATCGACGAGATCCGGCTGATCGACAACGTGGTGCTGTAGGCCCGGCCGCGGCGCGCCCTCAGACCACTTCCCGGTAGACGTCCGGATGCGGCCGCGTGATCACCGCGGCGTTCACCAGCATGCCGGCGGCGGCGATGATCTCGCGCCCCGCCTGCACCGCCACCTGCACCGCGGCGACGTCGCCGGTCATGGTGACAAACGCCTTGCCGCCGAGCGCCATCGCCACCCGGACCTCGAGCAGCTGGATCGCCGCGCTCTTGGCGCAGGCATCCGCCGCCTTGATCAGCGTGGCGACGTTGAACGACTCGAGGATCCCCAGCGCGCCCGTCGGCGGGGCCACCGCGGTGCGGCCGAGCGCGGTGATGACGTCGGGGTGGATGTTGGTGATGACGAAGCTGTCGATCAGGCAGCCGGTGGCCGCGTCGCAGCCGGCGGCGATGGCGCTCTGCACCGCCGAGGGGTCGCCCGCGATCAGCACCATGTACTTGCCCGAGCAGATCGAGCGCGAGAGGACCAGCCGCACCGTGCCCGCCTTCAGGGCCGCGTCGGCCACGAGAAACCCGGCCACCACGCTGGAGAGTTCAACCAAGCCAATGGATTTTTCAGTCATGGGGGAGGGGGTCAGCGACGATCGAGGAGGAGGTGGGTGGGGGTGACGGCGGCGACGGTCGCGGCGAACGGGGCGTGGAGCCGGGCGCCCAGCGCCTGGTCCGGGATGCCGCCGACGGCCTGGCCGGCGGCGACCGTCTCGCCGGCGCGGACGAGCGGTTGGCAGGGGGCGCCGGCGCCCTGCTTGAGCGGCAGGGTGATCTGGGCCGGGGCCAGCACGGTGGCCTGCCACGGCGCGGGGTGCGCATACTGCGCGAGATTCAGCTTCTTCAGCAGCGACGCGATCGGCGTGCGCCGGCCGTCGCGCAGCGGGTGCGGCTTCACCGTGGTGGGGCCCGACCACTTGAGGTTGGCCCGCTTCATCTCCGCCTTCGACTGGTCGCAGGCCTCCTTCGGGTAGAGCTCCTCCGGGCAGGCGAACAGCGTGCAGAGCCCGCAGGCGCAGCACATCGCCGCCCACTCGTTCCAGTGCGCCGCGCCCGTCGCGGTGAACGCGAGGCTGCGCATCACCTGGTGCGGCTCCACCGCGTAGCCCAGCAGGTAGCGCGGGCACAGCTCGGTGCAGTAGCGGCACTGGTCGCAGGCGGACTTGCCGATCGCCTGGCGGGCCGCCGCCGGCTTGAGCTTGCGCGCGATCACGTGGTGGTCGCGCGGCAGCACGATCACGCCGCCGGTGGTCTTGATCACCGGCCGGTCCAGCTCGTCCGTCGTCTCGCCCATCATCATGCCGCCAATGGCCAGCACCGGGTCGGCGACGGTGGCGCCGCCCGCCGCCGCCACACAGGCGCGCAGGCTGGTGCCGAGCGGCACCGTGATCGTCTGCGGCTCCCGCACCGCCCCCGCGATCGTCAGCGTCTTGGTCACGACCGGGCGGCCCGCCGCGGCCGCGGCGATGTTCACCAGCGTCTCCACGTTGCAGACCACCAGGCCGACGTTGAGCGGGATCCCGCCCGGCGGGATCAGCCGGCCGGTCGCCTCGTGCACCAGGTCGTACTCGTCGCCCGCCGGATAATAGTCGCCGAGCAGGTGCACGCGCACCGCCGTGCCCTGGCAGGCGGCCTGGACGGTGTCGACCGCGTGCCGGTTCTTGGCCTTGATGCCGATGATGCCGGTCCGGGCCCCGACCGCCTCCATCGTCAGCTGGACGCCCTGCAGCAGCTCGGCGGCCTGGCGCTCCATCACCGCGGCGTCCTTGTGGAGGAGGGGCTCGCACTCGGCGCCGTTGGCGATCACCGTGTCGGCCTTGCCCGCCAGCTTGACGTGCGCGGGAAATCCGCCGCCGCCGGCCCCGACCACCCCCGCCTCCCTGACTTGTTCGACGAGGTTCATAAGGGGGAATTCCGGGTCGGGGGCGGCGGGCTGGGCGGGGCGACGACCACCTCGAGGCCCTTGGCCCGGAGCGCCGCCACCAGCTCCGCCGGGGCGCCGGCGTCGGTCACGATCACGTCGACCGCCGCCAGGTCCGCCAGGAAAAAGGTCGAGCGCCGGCCGAACTTGCTGTGGTCGATGCAGAAGATGACCTTGGCCGCGCCCGCGATCATCGCCCGCTGGATGTCCACGATCAGCGCGTGCGAGTTGTAGATGCCGTCCTCGGCGATGCCGCTGCCGCTCAGGATCGCCACGTCGGCGTGCATGCGGGCAAAGGTCTCCACCGCGTGCGGGCCCACCAGCACGCCCAGCCGGGGGTAGATCACGCCGCCCGAGAGGTGCACCTCGTGGCGGTTCGACGCCGAGAAGAGATTCGCGACCGGCAGCGAATTGGTGATGATCTGCGCGACCTTGTCCCCGAGCCGCTTCGCGACGTGGAAGCACGTCGTCCCGCTGTCGATGATGACATTCTGCCCGGGCGAGATGAGCGCGGCGCAGGCCTCGCCGATCGACTCCTTCTCCGCCACCTGGTGGGTGTCGCGGACGTTGAACACAAATTCATCCGACTTCGGCTGCTGCGCCGTGCGCGCCCCGCCGTGGGTTCGCCGGACCACCCCGCCGCCTTCCAGCGCCGTCAAATCCCGCCGCACCGTCGAAACCGACACCCCGACGTGCCCCGCCAGCTCCTCAAGTGAAGCAAATTCAGCCTTTTGCAGGTAGGCCTCTATCTTGGATTGACGTTCCTCGGCTTGCATCGATCTGGTGTAAGTTGGAAGGTTTTGGTAGATATTGCAATCTTTTCATTGACTAATTGGAAGAATTTAGCTTTCTATGGGCCGAAGTAGTCGTTTCCACGCATGTCCCTACCTCCTCCATCGCCCCACCGTGTTGAGATCGAGCATCTCGTCCGGCGTTCGATTTACCAGCAATTGGGCCGGGAGCTACCGCGCACCGCACTCGCGCCGAATCCGCTGTTGGTGAACATCAGCGCCCGGCACTGCCATCTGACCCCCGAGGCGGTCGAGGCGCTGTTCGGCCCGGGGGCCAAGCTCACGCCGATGAAGTGGCTCTACCAGAAGGACCAGTTCGCCGCGCAGGAGATGGTCACGCTGGTCGGCCCGCGCAGCCGCATCATCTCCAACCTCCGCATCCTCGGCCCTTGCCGGAGCCTCAACCAGGTTGAACTCGCGCACACCGACTCCATCGCGCTGGGCTTCGAGGCCCCCATCCGTTTTTCCGGCCGCATCGAGGGCACCCCGGGCTGCATGCTGATGGGCCCCAAGGGCTTCTTCGAGCTGAAGGAGGGCGTCATTCGCGCCGCGCCCCACGTTCACCTGCACCCCGACGACGCCGCCTTCTACGGCGTGAAGGGCGGCGACTTCATGCGGCTGCGGGTGGGCGGGCCCTGCGCCCTCACCTTCGACCGCGTGTTCGTGCGCGTGGACCCCGAGTTCAAGCTCGAGGTGCACCTCGACACCGACGAGGGCAACGCCTGCGCCCTCCAGCCCGACACCCCCGTCGAGCTCCTCAAGTAACCGTCCCCTTTTCCCGTCTCCCTCAACCCTCACCCACCCACACATATTATGAGTGATTCCATCGGCATGGTAGAAACCAAAGGCTATGTAGGCAGCGTCGAAGCTAGCGACGCCATGGTCAAAGCGGCGAACGTCACCCTCGTTCGCCAGATCCAGATCGGCGGGGGCTTTGTCTCCGTCGTCGTCAAAGGCGACATCGGCAGCGTCAAGGCCGCCGTCGAAGCCGGCTCCGAGGCCGCCAAGCGCGTCGGCGAGCTCGTCTGCTCGCACGTCATCGCCCGGCCCCACGCCGAACTGCTCCGCACCGTCGGACTCTAACCCCAACTCCAACCTCCATTCTTTATGGCTAACCAAGAAGCAGTCGGACTTATCGAAACCAAGGGTTTCTGCGCGCTCCTCGAGGCGGCGGACGCCGCCCTCAAGGCCGCCAGCGTCACCATGACCGGCTATGAGGCCGTCGGCAGCGGCTACGTCTGCGCCTTTTTCCGCGGCGATGTCGCCGCGATCAAGGCCGCGATCGACGCCGGCGCCGAAGCCGCCTCCAAGGTCGGCGAGGTCGTCGCCGTCCAGGTCATCCCGCGCCCGCACGAGGAGCTCGCCGGCCTCGGCAAGTGGCTCAGCCAGCCCGCGTCCACCTGATCCCGGCGGCCCGGGCCTCCCGCCCGGGCGCCGGATCCCGGGCGGGACGCCCCGTCCCGTTCCCTGCGGCCCCCGCATGAACATCCTCGTCGCCAACCTCGGCTCGACCTCCTTCAAGTTCCGCCTCTTTCGCTTTGATGGGGCGGGGGAGGCCACCCTGCTCGCGAAGGGCGGCTACGAGCGCGTGGCCGACCAGGGGAAGGCGATCGACGACTGCCTCGCCGAACTGCGCGCCGCCGGCCACGTGCGCACCGCCGCCGACCTCCACGGCGTCGGCTTCAAGGCCGTCCTCGGCAAGAACCTCACCGGCTGCGTCCTCGCCGACGACCGCGCCATCGCCGCCCTCGAGGGTATGCGCGAGATCGCCCCGGCCCACAACCCGGCCTACGCCGAGGGCATCCGCCGCTTCCGCGCCAAGCTCCCCGGCGTCCCCCTCGTCGCCCTCTTCGAGACCGCGTTCTACCAGTGGCTGCCCGAGGCCGCCACCCGCTACGCCGTGCCCGAGGCCTGGTACCAGGCCGGCGTCCGCCGCTACGGCTACCACGGCGCCAGCCACAAGTTCATCGCCGAGCGCTCCGCCGAGCTCCTCGGCCGCCCCGACATCGCCGCGCGCGTCCGCCACCTCTATCCCGCCGGCCCGACCCCCGCGGATCCCGCCCGCCCGCCCTTCCGCGTCATCTCCTGCCACCTCGGCGGCAGCAGCTCCGTCGCCGGCATGCGCGACGGCGTCGCCATCGGCTCCAGCATGGGCCTCAGCCCCCAGTCCGGCCTGCCGCACAACAACCGCGTCGGCGACCTCGACTCCGCCGCCGTCCCGTTCGTGATGAAGACCCTCGGCCTCCCCCTCGCCGAGGTCGAGCGCCAGCTGACCAAGGAGAGCGGCCTGCTCGGCCTCTCCGGCCTGAGCAATGACCTCCGCGACCTCCGCGCCGCCGCCGACCAGGGCCACGCCCGCGCCCAGCTCGCGCTCGACGTCCTCGTCCACTCCGCCCGCCACTGGATCGGCTCCCTCTTCTTCGCCCTCAACGGCTGCGACGCCCTCGTCTTCACCGCCGGCATCGGCGAAAACAACCCCGCCCTCCGCGCCGCCATCTGCGCCGACCTCGACCAGCTCGGCCTCGTCCTCGACCCCGCCCGCAACGCCGCGACCCGCGCCGAGGGCGAAATCTCCGCCCCCCACTCCCGCGTCAAGGTCTTCGTCATCCCCGCCAACGAGGAGCTCGTCGTCGCCCGCGAGACGCGCCGCGCCCTCACCCCGCCGCAGTAGCCCTTTTCCTGCCCACCAACTCCCACCCATTATGTCCTCCAAAGCCATCGGTCTCCTTGAAACCCGCGGTCTCACCGCCCTCGTCACCGGCGTCGACGCCATGCTCAAGTCCGCCAACGTCACCCTCGCCGGCCCCATGAAAATGGTCGGCAACGCCCTCGTCACCGCCGTCGTCATCGGCGACGTCGCCGCCGTCAAGGCCGCCACCGACGCCGGCGCCCAGGCCGCCCGCACCGTCGGCGAGGTCGTCAGCGTGCAGGTCATCCCCCGCCCGCATGACGAGGTCAGCGTCGTGCTGCCCAAGGCCCCCGCCGCCCCCGCCAAGAAATAACCCCTCACCGGGCCCCCCTCCCCATGTTCCTCGCCCGCGTCATCGGTTCCGTCGTCTCGACCAAAAAGGATGAGGCGATGAAGGGTCGCAAGCTGGTGGTGCTCCGTCCGCTCCTGGTGGACGAGGCCAATCCCGCGCGCTTCCGCCCCGGCGCGAACACCATCGTCGCCGTGGACACCCTGGGGGCCGGCCTGGACGAGGTCGTGCTGTTCTGCCAGGGCAGCTCCGCGCGCCAGGCCACCGGCATGAAGGCGCTGCCCGTGGACGCCGTCGTCGTCGGCATCGTCGATGCCGTCGAGGTCCTCAACCACAAGATCTATCCCGCCAAGTCCTGAGGGCTCTCGCCCCTCCCCGCAACCCATGAGCTCCCCCTTCCAACTCGATGAGCAGGCCGTGCGCGCCGTGGTCGAAGACGTGATGCGCAGCCTGGCCCGTTCGCCCATCCTCTCGCCCGCCGCGTCCCCGTCGTCGCCCCCCGCGGGCGCCGCCCCGGCCCGGCCCGCCGCCAAGGGCGGGCGCTACGGCGTGTTCGAGGACGTCAACGCCGCCTGCGTCGCCGCCCAGGGCGCGTTCGAGCAGCTCAAGGAAAAGGGCGTCGCCGGCCGCGCCAAGGTCATCGAGATCGTCAAGGCCATGTCCACCGCCCACGCGGTCGAGTGGGGGAAGTTCGAGTTCGAGGAGACCAAGATCGGCCGGCTCGAGCACAAGATCGAGAAGCTCCAGATCGTGAAGCTCGTCCCCGGCGTCGAGTGGATCAAGCCCTACGGCCTCAGCGGCGACCACGGCATCACCCTCGAGGAGCACACCCCCTTCGGCGTCGTCGGCGCCATCCTGCCCGTCACCCATTCCATCCCGACCCTCAGCGGCAACATCATCAACATCGTCGCCGCCGGCAACGCGGTCGTGTTCAACCCCCATCCCGGCGGCGCCCGCTCCGCCGCCCTCGCCGTCCGCGCCTACAACGAGGCCATCTCCGCCGCCCTCGGCATCGAGCACCTCGTCTGCACCGTCCTGCAGCCGACCCTCGACACCTTCACCGCGCTGACCAAGCACGAGTTCATCAACCTCCTCTGCATCACCGGCGGCCCCGGCGTCGTCAGCGCCGCCATGAAGTCCGGCAAGCGCGCCATCTGCGCCGGCCCCGGCAACCCCCCCGTCATCGTCGACGGCACCGGCTGCCTCCAGAAGGCCGCCCGCGACATCATCCAGGGCAGCGCCTTCGACAACAACCTCCTCTGCATCGGCGAAAAGCAGGTGTTCGTCCTCGCCCCCTTCGCCGACCGCTTCCTCGACGGCCTCAAGGCCGCCGGCGGCGTCGCCCTCAGCTCCTCCCAGCTGGCCAAGCTCACCGCCGCCGCCTTCACCACCTCCAAGGATGCCGGCGGCTGCTCCCACGCCGTGCTCAACCGCCAGCTCGTCGGCGCCGACGCCGCCGTCCTCGCCCGCCACGCCGGCGCCAACGTCCCCGCCAACACCCCCCTGCTCTACGCCGAGACCGACGTCGACCACGCGTTCGTGATGGAGGAGCAGATGATGCCCATGCTCCCGGTCGTCCGCGTCCAAAGCATCCAGCAGGCCATCGAGTTCGCCCGGAAATCCGAGCACGGCTACAAGCACTCCGCCGTCATCCACTCGCTCAACGTCGACCACATGACCCAGATGGCCCGCGCGCTCGACACCACGCTCTTCGTCAAGAACGGCCCGTCCACCGCCGGCCTCGGCCTCGGCGGCGAGGGCTACCTCAGCTACTCCATCGCCACCACCACCGGCGAGGGCATCACCAACCCGGCCACCTTCACCCGCACGCGCCGCTGCGTGATGGTCGACAACCTCCGCATCTACTGACCCATGATCCTGGCGCGCGTCGATGGGGTGATCGTCTCGTCCGTCTGCCATCCGAGCATGGCCGGCTGCCGCACCGTCATCTGCCAGCCGATCGACGAGGCCGGACGCCCCGAGGGCCCCCCGATCCTCGCCCTCGACCCCCTCAGCGCCGGCCAGCACCAGCACGTCCTCATCTCCACCGACGGGTCCAAGACGCGCGAGTACGTGCAGGACCCCCGCTCCCCCCTGCGCAACCTCATCCTCGCCCTCGTGGACGAGCCCGCCCGGGAGACCGCCTGACCATGCGCCTGGGCCATGTCATCGGTCGGGTCACCCTCTCCCACCAGGATCCCGCCTACCGCGGCGGCCGGTTCCTGCTCGTGCAGCCGTTCGCCGCCCCCCAGTTCGCCGGCGCCCCCATGACCCCCCTGGCGCCGGGCAGCAGTCTCGTCGTCTACGACAACCTCGGCGCCACCCACGGCCACGTCATCGGCTTCACCGAGGGCGCGGAGGCCGCCGTCCCCTTCACCCAGCCGACCCCGGTCGACGCCTTCAACGCCGCCATCATCGACCAGATTTTCTACACTCCGCCGTCCGCCTAACCCTCCTTCCCATGTCCAACCTCATCACCGCCCGCGAAGCCGAAGAGCTCCTCCGCAAGGGGGAACAGCCGCCGGCCGGCGCCATCCTCACCCCGTCCGCCCGCGACGTGTTCAGCGGCCGCGCCAAGCCCGGCTTCAAGCCCGCCGCCGCCGCCGCCAAGCCCGCCGGCCCCAGCGTGCCCGACTACGAGTTCAAGTGGGCCCCCGGCTCCGATCCCAAGACCCCCGCCGAGATCGAGAAGTTCTTCCGCTCCCCCGCCATCCAGCTCCTCAAGGAGCGCATCTGCGAAATGGGCCGCCGCCTCTGGCAGCGCGAATACACCGACGGCAACGGCGGCAACATCACCATCCGCGTCGGCGACAACCTCGCGCTCTGCACCCCCACGCTCATCTGCAAGGGCGACATGAAGCCCGACGACATGTGCCTCGTCGACCTCGACGGCCGGCAGCTCGCCGGCGCCCGCGTGCGCACCAGCGAGGCCCTCACCCACTTCGGCATCATGAAGCGCCAGCCCGCCTGCAAGTCCTGCGTGCACGCGCACCCGCCCCACGCCACCGCCTTCGCCATCGCCAACGTCGACATCCCCTCCTGCCTCATCCCCGAGGCCGAGGTGTTCCTCGGCAAGATCGGCGTCGCCCAGTACCGCACGCCCGGCACCCCCGCCAACGCCGACGAGGTCGGCGAGGTCGGCAAGACCCACCAGGCCGTCCTCATGCAGAACCACGGCGTCATCGTCTGGGGCAAGGACGTGGAGGACGCCTACTGGAAGATGGAAAACATCGATTCCTACTGCCGCACGGTCTGGATCGCCGCCGGCCTCGGCGGCGGCCTGCACCGCTTCTCCGGCGGCCAGGCCAAGGAGCTCGTCAACCTCCGCCAGAAGCTCGGCATGCCCGACCCGCGCGCCAACCTCAAGGAGTGCGAGCTCTGCGACAGCGCCGAATTTCGCCCCGGCACCACCCCGGCCACCCCCGCGCCCGCGCGCGCCGCGGCCGACCCCCAGGTCGAAGCCGTGGTCCAGCAGATCACCGAGCAGATCCTCAAGGCCCTGGCCGCCAAATAGGCCCGGTCCCCCGCCGTCCGGTCGGTTGGGCGCAGCCTGAGGCTGTCGCCTCCCGCCCGGCGTTGTTCGAATTTCGCCTGTTCGAAATTCGACTCTCCACCTTCCGTCTTCCGCCTTTCCACCTTCCGCCTTCCGCTTTCCGCTTTTCGCTTTTCGCTTTTCCACCCTCCGTCCCCTTCCTTTTTTCCATGAAAGTTTCCATCATCGGCGGCGGCGGTCGCGTCGGCTCCAACGCCGCCTTCGCCCTCCAGTGCGCCGGCCTCGTGTCCGAGATCCAGCTGCTCGACGCCAACGCCGACCTCGCCGAGGGCGAGGCGCTCGACCTGCGGCACGGCTCCTCCGTCAGCGCCGACCAGCGCATCTACGCCGGCGACTACGCCCGGGCCCGCGACAGCGACGTGTTCGTCATCACCGCCGGCCTCCGCCGCAAGCCCGACGAGTCCCGCCTCGACCTGATCAACCGCAACGTCGCGCTGTTCACCGGCATCCTCGACTCCCTCCGGGCCGCCGGCCTCCGCCGCGACGCGCTCGTCCTCGTCGTCTCGAATCCCGTCGACATTCTCACCCAGCTCGCCGCCGCGCAGCTGGGCCTGCCGTGGTCGCAGGTGCTCGGCCTGGGCACGATGCTCGACACCGCGCGCTTCCGCTCGCTCCTCGCGCAGGAGCTGGCGCTCGCCCCCACCCAGGTGCGGGCCCTGATCCTCGGCGAGCACGGCGACTCCATGTTCCCCGTCTGGTCGTCCGCCACCTGGGCCGGCCTGCCGCTGGCCAAGCATCCCGGCTGCACCCCCGCCTTCCAGGCGCAGATCTTCGAGCGCACCAAGGGCAGCGGCGCCGAGGTGATCCGCCGCAAGGGCGGCGCCGGCTGGGCGGTCGCCCTCACCATCGCCGAGATCGTCCACGCCATCGCCCTCGACCGCCGGCAGGTCCTCCCGGTCTCCACCGTGCAGCAGGGCGCCTACGGCCTCCGCGGCGTGGCGCTCAGCGTGCCCACCGTCGTCGGCCGCGCCGGCGCGCTCGCCCACGTCCCGGTGGAGCTCTGGCCCAAGGAGCTGCAGGCGCTGCAGGCCTCCGCCCGCGCCCTCCAGGACACCTTCGCCCAGGTGCAGCGCGCGTAGCCCCCGCCGCCCCGGCCCCCGCCCGATCCCCTGCCTCGCTTTCATGAAAACCTACCGCCACGTCAACTATTGCTGGGATGAGGCCGCCGCCGCGGCGCTCGATCCCGTCGCCCGCCTCGTCTACCGCTCCCAGCTCCTGGGCAGCGACCAGCGCATCACCAACACCGGCGGCGGCAACACGTCGTCCAAGCTCACGGAAACGGACCCGCTGACCGGCCAGCCCGCCACCGTCCTCTGGGTCAAGGGCTCCGGCGGCGACCTCCGCACCAGCACGCGCGAAAATTTCTCGTCCCTCTACCAGTCGAAGCTCATCGGGATGCAGGCCCTCTACGCGGCGCGCGCCGACCGGGGGCTCAAGTCCACCGCCGAGGACGACATGGTCGCCATGGCCGGCCACGCCACCTTCAACCTGAACCCGCGCGCCTCGTCCATCGACACCCCGCTGCACAGCTTCATCCCGGCCCCGTTCGTCGACCACATGCACCCCAACGCGATCATCGCGATCGCCGCGTCGGCCCGCTGCGCCCAGCTCACCCAGGAGATCTTCGGCGGCGAGATGGCCTACGTCCCGTGGATGCGGCCCGGCTTTGAGCTCGGCCTCGCGATGCAGGAGATCTGCCGGCAGCAGCCGCAGGTGAAGTCCATCATGATGGGCCAGCACGGCTTCATCTCCTGGGACCAGGACGAGCGGGCCTGCTACACCTACACGCTGGACTGCATCGAGCGGGCCGCGGCCTACATCGAGCGGCAGTACGCCGCGAAGGGCGGCGACGCCGCGGCGTTCGGCGGCGCGCAGTACGCCACGCTCGCGCCCGAGCAGCGCGCGGCGCTCTTCGCCGGCCTCCTCCCGTGGCTCCGGGGGCAGGTGTCGCCGCAGCAGCGCTTCATCGGCACGGTGCAGGAGGATGAGAAGATTCTCCGCTTTGTGAACTCGCGGGATGCCGCCCGGCTCGCCGCGCTCGGCACGTCGTGCCCCGACCACTTCCTGCGCACCAAGATCAAGCCGCTCTACGTGGACTGGAACCCGCAGACCGAGGGCCTCGCCGACCTCAAGGCCCGGCTCACCGCCGGCCTCGCGGCCTACCGCCAGGACTACGCGGCCTATTACGCGCAGTACCGGCACCCCCACTCCCCCGCCATGCGCGAGGCCAGCCCGACCGTCGTGCTCATCCCCGGCCTCGGCATGATCACCTGGGGCAAGGACAAGTCGGAGTCCCGCGTCACCGCCGAGTTCTATAACTGCGCCGTCGAGGTCATGCGCGGCGCCGAGGCCATCGACCGCTACATCGCGTTGCCGCCGCAGGAGGCGTTCGACATCGAGTACTGGCGGCTCGAGGAGGCCAAGCTGAAGCGCATGCCCGCCGAGAAGGAGCTCGCCCGCCAGATTGCCATCGTCATCGGCGCCGGCTCCGGCATCGGCCGGGAAACCGCCCACCGCCTCGCGCGGGAAGGCGCCCACCTCGTGTGCGTCGACCTGCAGCCGGAGGCCGCCGCGGCCACCGCGCAGGAAATCACCGACCGGCTCGGGCAGGGGATCGGCGTGGCCGGGTCGGGGATTTCCGCCTGCGGCCCCGCCCTCGGCCTGGCCTGCAACATCACCGACCGCGCCAGCATCCGCGCGATGCTCGACCAGGTCGCCCTCGCCTACGGCGGCTTCGACGCCATCGTCGTCACCGCCGGCGTCATCTGGCCCAGCGACGCCGCCGGCCACATCCCGGATGACAAGTGGCTCTTCACCTACCACGTCAACGTCACCGGCAGCTACCTCGTCGCCGATGAGGCCGCCAAGACGTGGAAAAAACAGGGCCTGCGCGGCAGCCTCGTCCTCACCTCCTCGGCCAACGCCGTCGTCGCCAAGAAGGGCACCCTCGCCTACGACACGTCGAAGGCCGCCGTCAGCCACCTCGTGCGCGAGCTCGCCGTCGAGCTGTCCCCGCTCGTGCGCGTCAACGGCGTCGCCCCCGCCACCGTCGTGCAGGGCTCCGCCATGTTCCCGCGCGAGCGCGTCGTCAGCTCCCTCGCCAAGTACCATGTCGCCTTCACCGACGACGAGCCCACCGCCTCGCTCGTCACCAAGCTCGCGCGCTATTATGCCGAGCGGACCCTCACCAAGGCGCCGATCACGCCGGCCGACCAGGCCGAGGCCTACTTCCTCCTCGTCAGCCCGCGGCTGAGCAAGACCACCGGCCAGGTGCTCACCGTCGACGGCGGCCTGCCGGAGGCCTTCCTGCGCTGAACCCGCCCCGCCCGGCCCGGCGCTTGTGACTTGCCCCTCGTCCCGTCGGCGCGACACTGCTTTCCCATGAAACTGGGTGCGCATATCTATCTCTGGATGGAACGCTGGAGCGATGCCGAGGTCGGCCTGTTCGACCGGGCGCGCGGGCTGGGGCTGGAGGCGATCGAGCTGTCGGTCGGGCTCGATGTGCCGTTCTCCGCCGCGCTCACCCGCCGCACCGCCGAGGCCGCCGGCATCAGCCTGCTGGTCGGCCCGGGCGGCGCCTGGCCCGCGGGCGCGGACCTGTCGGACGACGACCCGGAGAACCGCCGCTCCGCCCTCGCCTTTCACACCGCGATCATCGACCAGGCGGCCGAGCTCGGCGCCCTGGCCTATGCGGGCGCGCTCTACGGCCGGCCGGGCAAGGTCCTGAAGCGCCGGCCGCCGGCCGACGAGCTGCCGCGGACCGCCGAGGGGCTGCAGACGCTCGCCGCCCACGCCCAGCGCGCCGGGGTGAAGCTGGTGGTCGAGCCGATGAGCCGGTTCCGCTCGCACGTGGTCAACACCCCCGCCCAGGGGCTGGAGCTGCTCACCCTCGCGGCGCATCCCAACCTGTTCCTCCTGCTCGACACCTATCACCTCGTCACCGAGGTGCGCGATTATGCGGCGGCCATCCGGTCGGTCGGCGACCGGCTCTGGGGCCTGCATGCCTGCGAGAACGACCGCGGCGTGCCGGGCGGCGGGCTGCTGCCCTGGCCGGAGATCTTCGCCGCCCTGCGCGCCACGCGCGCCGAGTACGTCGGCTTCGAGGGCTACAACACCGGCCTCGGCGATTTCGGCTGCCGGCGCGGCATCTTCCAGAACGTCTGCCCCGACGGGGATGCCTTCGTGCGCCAGGCCATCGCCTTCACCCGCCCCCAGCTGCGCGCGTAATCCCCCGCCGCCGCCCCGGGGCTGCCGCCAGGGGGTGCCCCCGTCCCGCCCCGCCGTCATCCCGCCGACGTCCCGCCGACGTTTCGTCGTCGTTTCGTCGTCGTTCCGTCGTCGTTCCGGCTGCTCGGAGCAAAACCCCATTGTCACGTATTACGTGACAATCGGTTTTTCGGGATAAGCCGCTTGCCGGGCGTCTGCTGCGGGTGACCTCGCTCCGTGTGCCCTGCCCGTGTGGCCTACTCGTGTGGCCTACCCGTGTGCCCTGCTCGTGTGGCCTGCCCGTGTGACCCCCGACTTTTTTCTCGCTGTTCCGCTGTCGTTCCGGCTGCTCGGAGCAAAACCCCATTGTCACGTATTACGTGACAATCGGTTTTCCGGGATAAGCCGCTTGCCGGGCGTCTGCTGCGGGTGACCTCGCTCCGTGTGCCCTGCCCGTGTGGCCTGCTCGTGTGGCCTGCTCGTGTGCCCTGCCCGTGTGGCCCCCGACTTTTTTCTCGCTGTTCCGCTGTCGTTCCGGCCGCTCGGAGCAAAACCCCATTGTCACGTATTACGTGACAATCG
>CAIKTR010000012.1 GCA_903830425.1 uncultured Opitutia bacterium | reverse complement strand
CAGCGTGCGGCGCAGGTCGGCGAGGCGCGGCCGGTCGGCGGCGGCGGCGGCAGCGCAGGCCACATAGGCGTCGGGCGTCGCGGTGATCCAGTCGGGCAGGCCGGCGTGGGTGAGCAGGCTGGCGCCGACGCGCGCCACGTGGGTCTGCCCGGCGAGCGTGAGGACCGGCACCCCCATCCAGAGCGCCTCGCAGGTGGTGGTGGTGCCGTTGTAGGGAAACGGGTCGAGGGCGAAGTCCACGCCGTGGTAGAGGCCCAGGTGCGCGGCCACGGAGAGTTCGTCGCCGTGGAGGATGAGCCGCGTGGGCGCGACCCCGGCCGCGGCGAAGGCGGCGCGCACGCGGTCGGCCGTGCCGGCATCGTGGAGGCCGCGGGATTTGAGCAGGAGGCGGGCCGCGGGCAGCGCGGTCAGCACGCGCGCCCACAGCGCGATCACGTCCGGGGTGACTTTGGCGAACTGGTTGAGGCTGCCCAGGGTCAGGGCCCCGCTGGTCAGGGCCGGCAGCTCGTTGACCGGGGGCGCGTCGTCATCGGGCCGGTAGCACGAGAAATTCTCCGGCAGCCGCACCAGCCGCTCGGAGTGCCAGGCCTCCGTCTGCCCGGGCGGATCGCTCACCGCATCGGTCAGGCGGTAGTCGATCGCGTCGAGCCCGGTGGTGTTGGGATAACCGATCCAGGTGGCCTGCACGGGCGCGGGCCGGCGGGCGAGGACCCGCAGCCGGTTTCGGGTGGTGTGGCCCGCGAGATCCACCAGCAGGTCCAGGTCGTCGGCGCGGATCAGGGCGGCCGCGGCCTCGTCCCCCAGCTGGGCGATGTCGCGCCAGTGCTCGGCCTGGGCGCGCAGCCGGGCGGTGAACCGGTCCGGCGTGGCCACGCTGGCATAGCAGAAGACCTCGACGCGGGCGCGATCGTGCGCGGCGAGCACGGGCTCGATGAAATAGGCCACCGCATGGTGGGCGAAGTCGGGCGAGATGTAGCCGACGCGGAGGCGGCGCCCGTCCCGGGCGCGGGGGGGAGGGCGCGGCGTGTCCGGGGCCAGCGGCGCGGCGTACAGCTGGTGCCAGCGCCGATGCTCGGCGCAGACCTCGGCGGGCGTGGCGGTGGGCAGGAAATTGAGGACGAAGAGGAGGTTGCTGTGGGTCTGGGGGTCCGGGGTGAGGGCGAGTGCGGCGCGAAAGTGGCCGACCGCCTCGGGCAGCCGCCCGACGGACCGGCAGAGGCGGCCGAGGTTGTCGTGGGGCGCGGCATAGTTCGGCCGCAGGCGGAGGGCTGCGGTGAACGCCGCCTCCGCCTCCGAGGTGCGGCCGGCGGTGAGGAGGGCGTGGCCCAGGATATTGTGGGCCTCGGGGCGCGTCGGCTCGAGGGCGAGGGCGCGGGCAAAGGCGGCGAGGGCCTCGTCGAGGGCGCCGCCCTCGAGGCAGGCCCCGCCGAGGTTGAGCCACGCCGGGGCCTGGGCGGGGGCCAGGCGCACGGCCTCGCGCAGGAACGGGATCGCCTCGGCGGGGCGCCCGAGCGACTTCAGGACATTGCCCGTCTGGTGCTGGGCCTCGGCCAGGGCCGGATCGAGGGCCCGCGCCCGGGCCAAGGCGTCAAGGGCCTCGGCCGCCCGCCCCAGCCGGCGCAGGGCCAGGCCGTGGTTGAGCTGGTAGGCCGCCGTGTGCGGCCGGAGGGCCACCGCCTGCGCGAACCGGGCCTCGGCCTGCTCGCCGGAGCCCTGCTGCAGGTGCACCTGGCCCAGCAGCAGCAGGGCGTCGGCTTCCGCGGGGTGGGCGCGCAGCACGCGCTCGTAGAGGGCGGCGGCCTCCGCCAGCTGGCCGCGGCGGTGCAGCTGGAGGGCCTGCTGGAGCTGGGCGGACAAGGAGGCCATGGCGCGGGACGAAGGCAAAGGTCAGGGGGCCGCCGGGGCGACGCCCTGCTGGGCATAGAGGGTGTGCAGCCGTCCGGGGGTAAAATCCACGCCGGCTTTCCGGCAGGCCAGGGCGCCCCGCAGCAACTCGACCCCGAGCGCCACGCGGCCGGCGTCCTTCCAGTGCTGGCCGAGCAGGAGGAGGGCCTGGGCCTTGACGGCGAAGAGATTGCACGGGGGAAAAAAGGCGCCGTCCGGCCAGGCGAGCACGCGCTCAAACCAGCCCCGGGCCTCCTCCTTCCGGCCGGCGGCGAGGGCGCACTCGCCGTGCAGCACGAGCAGCTCGGGGTGCCAGCAGTCCGCCGCCGCCGCGGGCAGGCCGGCCCGGGCCTCCTCCGTCCGCTGGAGCCGGACCAGACCGGTGGCGAGCCGCACCTGGGATCCGCGGGCCACCTCGCTGCCGGGCGCCGCGCGGAGCTGCCCCTCCCGGTAGGCGCGGACGGCGGCCTCCAGGTCGTCCAGGTCGAGGCACGCCCCGCCGAGGAGGAAATAGGTCAGGCCCGACACCTCCCGGCCCCCGGCGATCTGCGCCTCCAGCATCTGCCGGTTGCGGCGCTGCTTGCCGAGCGTGCGCTCGGTCTGGGCGTAGCCGGAATGCAGGAGCTGAATATTGGACTCGAGGATGGGGAGGCGGGCGCGCTGCAGGCTGGTGACCACCTGCTCGTGGATCGGGTATTCGTAGCGCACGTCCGGCCGGTTGGGGAACAGGCGGACGAGGCGGGCGAGCGCCCCGGTGAGCCCCTGGTCCGAGCTGCTCTTGACCACGAGGGCAAAGGCGTTCGCGGGCGGGGAGGCCGGCGGGGTGTGGTCGCGCAGCAGGTCGCGCAGCGGCGCGCGCTCCGGCGCGGGCAGCTGCTCGTCGGCATCGAGCACGAGGATCCAGCGCCCCCGGGCCGCCGCCAGCGCCACATTGCGCGCCCGGCTGAAATCGTCGTCCCACCGGTCCTGGATCAGCCGGGCCCCGTGCTGGCGGGCGATCGCCTGGGTGCCATCGGTCGAGCCGGTGTCGACGACGACGCTCTCGTCCACCACGTCGCGCAGCGACGCGAGGCAGGCGGCCAGGTGCTCCCGCTCATTGCGGACGATCATGCACAGGCTGAGCAAGGGGGCGGTTGGCGAGGCCACGGGAGGCGAAGCAGACGGGTTCGGGGGGAGGGGTCAAGCGGCGGGTGCTCGGCGGGTGCTCGCGTGCGGGTGAGGACGCGAGGGGCGGACAAGCGAAGGCCCCGGGCAATGCCGGGGCCTTCCCTGACTTCTGACTTGGACTGACGTCGATCTGGGCGGTGCCGGTCGGATGACCGGCGCTCCCTGACCGGGGCCTCCGCTTGGGCGGGTGGGGTGCCTTGCCTAGCCTGGCCGCCGTTCACACGGCGGCCAGGGATGGGCAAATCACGACCTTCCCTGGGCGGGGTGGGCGTTACTGCAGCAACCGGAGCGCGCTCTGGGCGCTTTGATTGGCCTGGGCGAGCATGGCGGTGCCGGCCTGGGACATGATGTTCCAGCGGGCCAGCTGGGTGGATTCCGCCGCGACATCCACATCGGTGATGCGGCTGCCGGCTGCCTCAAGGTTCGACTTGTTGACGGTCAGGACCTCCGCCGCAAATCCCAGTACACTCTGCGTCGCACCATTGTTGGCGCGGGCCGTGGCGAGGGTATCGATGGCGCTGGTGATGCCCGACAGGGTGCCGATGGCGAGACCGCTCGGCATCGAGACCGCGGTGGTCGCAACCGACCCCGTGCCCGACTCCGTCGTGGCCACCGAGATGGACGTGGCCAGGCTGATGCCGTTGAACTTCTCGGAGGCGAGCAGGGTGATCTCGGTCTGCAACGCGGTGAACTCCGCGGTGTAGTTGGCCTGGTCGGTGGACGTCTTGGTGGCGTCGGAGTAGAGCGTGGACAGCTCACTCATGCGCTCCAGGATCTTGCCGACCACCTTGAGGACGCCGTCCTGCGACTGCAGGAACGACACCGCGTTGGCGACGTTGTTGGAAGCTGCGCCGGACCGCCGGGCGGCCGCCGACAACTTCATCGAGACGGCCAGACCGCCGGCGTCGTCCGATGGGGTGACGATCCGGGAGCCGCTGGAGAGCCGGTTGAGGCTCTTCTGCAAACTCTCGTTCGAGGCGGACAGATTGTTTGAAGCAATCGTTGCCGCGCTGTTTGTGTTAATCACGACTGACATGGTATGTTTCTTCCTTGATCTATGCGACTATCCGTCGTCGCCACGGGCTTGGGGGAGACAGCGCCAGGCCACGCTGTTTGAGGCGATAACCTCAAAGGGATTCGCGCCGTGGGGACGGCGGGAAATTGCTGACAATTTCAAAAAACCCTCTTCCCCCAGACAAAGACAACCGCAAGGAGGTCTGACCCGAACTCCGGGGGACTAGCCCGGAGCCGGGGTGGGGAAGAGCCGGGGACTACTGCAGGAGCTTGAGGGCCGATTGGGGACTCTGGTTGGCCTGGGCGAGCATCGCGGTGCCGGCCTGCACCAGGATGTTCCAGCGGGCCAGCTGGGTGGATTCGGCCGCGACATCCACATCGGTGATGCGGCTGGCGGCGGATTCGAGATTGGTCTTGTTCACGGT
>CAIKTR010000011.1 GCA_903830425.1 uncultured Opitutia bacterium | reverse complement strand
GGAGACGGCGCGCTGGCTGCGCGCCCAGCTGCCGGCGGCCAACCACGACCTTGCCCCCTAACATGAGCCCTTCCGACCCCACCCCGACCGAGGCCGAGCACCGCCAGCGCATGGAGCAGTTGCAGGCCGAGATGCACGCGAAGATCGCCGCCGCCCGCGAGAAGCGCGACCTCGTCATCGTCCACACCGGCCCCGGCAAGGGGAAAAGCACCGCGGCCTTCGGGCTCCTGGCGCGGCAGCTGGGCCACGGCCGCCGCTGCGTGGTGGTCCAGTTCATCAAGGCGGGCGACACCGCCGTGGCGCGCGCGCTGCACAGCCCCCTCCTCACCTGGCACCGCGTCGGCGACGGCTTCACCTGGGACACCCAGAACCGCGCGGCCGACGTCGCCAGCTGCCGCCAGGGCTGGGACCACGCCCGGGCCGCGTTCCAGGATCCGGCAGTGCAGTTTGTCCTGCTCGACGAGCTGAACATCGCCCTCGCCTACGACTACCTGCCGGTGGCCGAGGTGATCGCGGCGCTCCGGACCCGCGCCCCCGGCCAGCACGTCGTCATCACCGGGCGCGGCGCCCCGGCGGAGCTGATCGCGGCGGCGGACCTGGTCACGGAGATGACCGAGGTGAAGCACCCGTTCCAGGACGGGGTGAAGGCGCAGGCCGGCGTGGAGTTCTGAGCGCCGGCCGCCGTCAGCGGGCGACCAGCCAGCCGAGCCCGAAGGTGGCGAGGGTGGCGAGGATGAGCAGCAGGTGGCAGCGCCGGATGTCCCCCGGGCCGGCCCCGGCCGGGTCCGCGGGATCCCCCAGCCAGAGGTCGCAGACCTGGACGCCATCCTTGTAGAGCGGCCCGATGAGGCGCAGCCCCAGCGCGCCGGCCATGGTGGCCTCCGGCCAGCCGCTGTTCGGGCCCGGCACGTGCGCGTGGTCGGCCCAGCCGACGCGCCAGGCCTTGCGCCCGCCCAGCCCCGGCAGCACCAGCGCGAGCGCGCCGAGCAGCAGAAAGCTCCAGCGGGCGACCAGATAATTGGCCGCATCGTCCAGCCGCGCGCCGCACCACCCGAAGTGCCGGTAGCGCTCGGTCTTGTAGCCCACCATGCTGTCCATGGTGCTGATGATCTTGTAGAGCACGGCGCCGAGCGGGCCCAGGACCAGGGCGAACACGAGGGGGGCCAGGACGCCGTCGACCAGGTTCTCGCTCAGGCTCTCCACCGCGCCGCGGCCGCAGGCGCGGAGGTCCATGCACCCGGTGTCGCGCCCGACCAGCATGCTGACCGCCGTGCGGGCGGCGGGCAGATCGCCCCGCTGCACGGCCCGGGCGATGCGTTCGCCGTGGGCCAGCAGGTCGCGCAACGCGAGGCAGGCCCACAGGACGGCGCCGGCCATCGCGTGGAGGGCGAGCGGGTGCAGCGCCGCGGCCGCCGCCAGCAGGCCGAACACCAGCGGCAGGACGGTCGCCGCCAGCAGCAGGAACAGCAGCACGCCGCCGCCGTAGCCGTTCCAGCCCATGCGGAACAGCTGCGCCTCGAGAAACGCGAGCCACCGGCCGAGCAGCCGGATCGGGTGATAGCGGAAAACCGGATCGCCGATCAACGCGTCCAGGCCCAGCGCGAGCGCCGTCCAGAGCACGAACCGCGAAGCGCAGCAGCCGGTCACCTCGGACCAGACGGAGGCCAGCAGCGGGGTCAGGGCGGACATGGCGGGCGGCGCTTCGTCCCGGTCACACGGCCCACTTGCGCCGCCAGCCGAGGGCGGCCGCGTGCTGGGCCAGCATCATGGCCGTGGCGATCAGGGCGTCCGGCCCGGCGTCCGCCGCGGACGGCAGGTGCGGGATCAGCTCCTGGCGGAAATGGGCGAAGTCGTCGGGCCGGCCGGCCAGGCCCGCGGCCATGAGCGCCGCCTGGTGCAGCAGGCTCTCGCGCGCCGAGGAGGCGCCGATCGTGCCGGCCAGCACGCGGTCCAGCACCGCCGCGAAGGCGTAGCCGGCCGCCGCGAGCTGCGGCTCGTAGGTGACGGGTTTCCAGTTGCCCTTGAGCAGCTGGAACTCGGGCTCGGTCAGGAGCCGCTCCTGGGCGAGCTTGAAGGCCTCCTCGGTGAGGCCGAACCGGCCGAGGGCATGAAACAGCGAGCGGGTGTAGCTGGGCTCGAGCCCGTTCTGCCAGCGCAGCGCCTCCAGGGTGGCGTCGCGCACGGCCCGGCCGATCAGCTCGCCGGCCTTGGTGTGGTGACCCGTCCAGGTGCGCCGCGCGCCGCCCGCCTGGGGCGCAGCCAGCGCGAACTGGTCGGTGCCGGTGCCGGTGGCCAGCCGCCACGAGCCCTTGCTGCCGATCGCCAGCTCCAGCAGCGCGCTCGTCTTGGCCTCGGTCATGGTGGCCACGGCCCGCACCAGCGCGCCTTCGGCCAGGGGCGAGGAAAACAGCAGCAGCATGTTGATCGTGCCGCCGTGCGTGCCCGCGGGCTTGGCCTCGGCGCACTCGGGGCTGGTCCGCTGCCAGACCCCGTCCCGCTCGTCGTAGTGCGCCGGATCGCCGGCGCAGCCGGCGTTGCCCGTCACCCCCGCGCTCACCACCGCGGTGACCGCCAGGTCGTCCCAGCGGTGGGTGACGATGCCGAGGTACTGCATCGTGGCGGCGGTGCCCATCAGCACGACTTGGGCGGGATCCAGGCCCAGTTCGCCGCACACCAGCCGGTGGTAGCCGGCCTGGCCCAGGGACGAGATCAGTTCGAAACGCTCCTGGTGCTTCACCGGCTCGCAGCTTTGGTGGTTCACCAGGTAGCGCAGGTCGCCGCGCAGCCCGCCGTTGACCGGGCAGGTGCTGAGCACGCTGGCCGGCACGCGCAACTCCGCGATCACGTGGCGCTGGCTGCGCCGCAATTCGGCAAAGGGGGAGCTAAAGAGGGGCAGGTCTGACATGGGACTTCAAACCACGGGCAACGGCCCCGTGATTTTCGTCCAAGCCATGGCGAAAACCCATTGTTAGCAATAAAATCCGAGGTTCCGCCGCCGGAAGAGAGACGGCGCGACTTGGCAGCCGGTCCGGTCGGGCCCGTCGAAACGAACATTCGCCAAACCACCTCCCGCCGCCGAGGCTCGTGCCGCGGGTCATGCAACCTGTTGCCCGCTGAAACCGTCCCTCCAACCCCTGAGCGATTGCCCCAACCCCCGACCCAACATGAGCACCCCGGAAGCCCCTCGCCCGCCCCTGCCGCCCTTCGATGCCGAGTCTGCCGCCAAGAAAGTCCGCATGGCGGAGGACGCCTGGAACTCGCGCGACCCGCAGCGCGTGGCCTTGGCCTACACGCCCGACAGCGTGTGGCGCAACCGCTCGGAGTTCCTGACCGGACGCGAGGCGATCGTCCAATTCCTCACCCGAAAGTGGGCCAAGGAAATGGACTACCGGCTGATCAAGGAGCTCTGGGCCTGCCACGATAATCGGATCGCCGTCCGGTTTGCGTACGAATGGCACGACGCGTCCGGGCAGTGGTTCCGGGCCTACGGCAACGAAAACTGGGAGTTCGATGACCACGGCTTCATGCGCCGCCGCATCGCCAGCATCAACGACCTGCCCATCGCGGCGGCCGACCGAAAGTATCATTGGCCGCTCGGGCGCCGGCCCGACGACCACCCGGGCCTTTCGGCGCTCGGGCTGTGAGACGGCGCGGCCCGCGCCGCCTCAGTCGACGGCGGTCAGCCGGATCTCGGAAAGCTGGATGCCCCCGTCCGAGAAGAAGCTCCGGTTCCGCTTCGCGAGCCGGAGGCGGTCCGCCTGCAGGCGCAGCCGGTGCAGGCCGGCCCGGGTGAACGTCAGCCGGCCGAAGCGCGTGGCGATCTGCGGGTAGTAGACGGAGCGCAGGCCCGGCAGGAGGGCGTCGCGCCGGGTGACGCGGCGCAGGGTCCGGTCGGCGCAGGTGAGCCGCAGGGTGTGTCCGCCGCTCCAGCGCTCGACGTGCTGGTGGGTGGTGACCACGTCGACGTCGTAGGTGCCCGGCCGGATCACGGTGAAGCGCCACTCGAGATAGTCGTCGGTGTTGCGCCAGTTTTCGCTGAGCCCGTTGCCGCCGCGGCGCAGGGCGGGCGGGCCGCCCGCGGCCGTGCCGACGCGCGCCATCGGGACGATGAGGGTGAGCGACTGGTCGGGCTGCTGGAGGGCGTGCGGGACGACCGCGGGGGCCGCCGCGAGCTCGACGGCGACGACGGTCACGGGGCGGGTTCGCCGCACGCCGGTGAAGTCGACGGCCAGGACCGGCGTTCCGGTGGCCGGCTCGATGGTCTGTTGAAAGGGGAAATTTTTCCGCGGGGCCAGCAGGGCGGAGACGCGCGTGATCTGGGTGTACAGCCCGTGGAGCCGGAAGTCCCGCGGGGGCTGGCCGAAAAAATGCAGGTAGAGGGTCCGGCGCCCGGTGGTGATCCGGCCCCAGGGGAAATCGTGGAGGAACGGGCTGGGCGTCGCGCCGCGCAGGGCGGCGCCGTGGCGGCGCAGCCACGCCCCGACGGCCCGGATCCGGGCGACGCTCGCCGCGGGGACCGCGCCGTCGGCATCGGGGCCGATGTTGAGGAGATAGTTGGCGCCCTTGCTGGCGAGGTCCACGAGCGTGGTGATGAGGTTGGCCGCGGACTTCCACTCGCGGTCGTGGCGCTTGAAGCCCCAGGTGTGGTTCAGGGTGGCGCAGGCCTCCCAGTCGCCCGCGAGGCGGCCGGGCGGCAGGTAGTTGTCGCGCAGCTGGCGGAAGTCACCCAGGCCGTGACCGATGCGCCCGGAAACAAGGCACCGGGGCTGCAGGCGCTTCACGTGGCGGCGGACAGCCGCGCTCTGCGCGCGGTTCAGCGTGAGCGGCATGTCGAACCAGACCAGGCCAACCGGCCCGTAGCGGGTGAGCAGCTCGGTGAGCTGGGGGAAGACCTTCTCGCGCAGGTACCGGTCGGGCTGCTTGCGCGCCCGGGCGTAGTCCCAGTCGTTCCACGCCCCGTCGGGATGGTGCCAGTCGAGATCCTGGGAATAGTAGAAACAAAGCCGGACCCCCTGCTGGCGGCACTCGCGGGCCAGGTCCACCATCGGGTCGTGCTGCCACGGGGTCGCGGCGACGACGTTGTAGGCGCTGGCGTCCGAGCGGTACATCGCGAAGCCGTCGTGGTGCTTCGCCGTGATCACGAGGTAGCCCATGCCGGCCTCGCGCGCGAGCCGGACGACGGCCGCGGGATCCCAGTGGCGCGGGTGGAACCGGGCGGCCAGCCGGGCGTAGTCGGCCGCGGGGATTTTCTCCCGGTACATCAGCCACTCGCCGGCGTACGGCACGCGCCGGCCCTGCCAGACGCCCGCCGGGATCGCGTACAGGCCCCAGTGGATGAAGAGGCCGAACCGGGCGTCCCGCCACCAGGCCAGATCGTCGCGGCGACGGGCCGGGGCTGAACCGCGAGGATCGGGGGCGCGCATGACACCGCAAGGCCACCGGCCGGACCAGGGCCCGGCAACTGTTTTCGGCCGGCGCGGGGCCTACGCCTGCCGGCGGGGCAGCCCGCGGGCGGCGACGATCCGGGCGGCCCGTTGCGCGCACGCCGCGGCGTCGACCCGGAGCAGGCCGCCGGTTTCCACCGCCTGGATGCCGGCCTCGGTGACGACAAAGTCCATCGGGACGTCGTAAGGCTGCGGGTGGATCGTCGGGACCCGGGCCAGCTCGTGGGCGATGCAGATCTTGAGGGGCTGGGGCGAGAGGGCGGCCAGGGTCAGGTCGAAATAGCCGCCGCCGTAGCCGAGCCGCCAGCCCTGCTCGCAGAACCCGACCGGGGGGACGAGCACCGCATCCGGCACCAGCACGGGGGTGCCCTCGGGAGAGGGGATGCCGAGGGCCCCGGATTTCATCGGCGCGCCGGGCCACCACTCGCGAAACTCGAGCGGCTGCTGCTTGGCGATGACCGCCGGGAGGGCGACCCGGGAGCCCTGCGCGCGGAGCTGGTGGATCAGCGGCCGCGGGTCCACCTCGCCCTTGTAGGGCCAGCAGAAGCCCACCGCCAGCCCCCGCAGCGCGGGGAAGCCCGACTCGAGCCAGCCGAGGATCGCCTCGTTCCAAGCGGCGCGCTCCGCCGGCGTGCTGGCGGCCCGGCGGGCGAGCAGCATCGCCCGCTGCTCCTTGCGCCACTGCTTCAGGTCCGCCGGGGTTTCCATGTGCGTGAGTTAAGAAACAGCCGCCCGGCGACGGGCGTGGCAAGGACCATCATGGCGCCGGCCGCGGGTCGCCGGGCTGGAGCAGGTAGACCTCCCGCAGGCACAGCCCGTCGCAGTCGCCCGGCGGGTTGGCGCGGATCTGCTGTCCGTTCCAGTCTTTGGCGAAGTTCGCGGTGTAGCACAGCCAGAGCCGCCGGCCGTCGGCGCTGATGAACTTGGAGGGGAAGTTCACGAAGTACCCCTGCTCGCCGAAGTGGTGCAGGTACTGCACGAGCTGAAACGGGCCGGTGATCCGGTCGGACTCCAGGATGTAGGTGTTGTAGAACCCGCTGGTGATGCCGCCGTCGGTCACGCACATCAGGTATTTCTTCAGCGGGGCGTTGTAGGTCATGGTCACGCAGCCCATGTGGTCGCGCCACGCCGCGATCGGCTTGATCCGCCGGAAATCCCGCGTCCAGCCCGTGCCGTCGAAAAACTCGTATTGCGACGCGTCGTTCATCTGCGCGATACCGGGCGTCACCCGCAGGAGGTAGACCTCGTCGCCGGTGATCCAGCTGTTGTACCCGAACCGGCGGTTCACGCCGTCGCTGGCGCCGTGGGCGACCAGGTAGGCCTTGCCATCCGGCGAGTGGGCCAGGTTCTGGCCGAAATCCACGAAATGCGGCGACCCGATCTTGACCGGCTCGCCATGGAGGGCGGCCTCGCCGAACAACGGATGCTCCGGCGTGCAGGGGGTCTGGGTCCAGGTCCGGCCGCCGTCGGTCGAATGGCGGAAGCCGACGAACGGGCCGAGCCAGGGCCAGTTGTAGCGGACGCCCTCGTGCTCCACGATGCCGGCCGGATTCAGGCAATAGGTGCCGTAGTACCACACCCCGTTGTGCACGAGGCTGCCGCAGGGATAGCGGCTGGCGTAGGGCGAGGGGTCGGACGCGAAGATCCCCTGCCCCACAATCTGCAGGTGCAGCGGGTCGTCCCCGACGATCGTGGCGCAGCCGGTGGTGGAGGTTTTGCCCTCCGAGCGGGAGCGGAGGCCGTTGACCAGGCCGTCGGCCCACGGCGAGTACAGGTTCCCGTCCGCGGCCCACGAGGGGTACCAGGTGTCGCCATGCGCGTAATTGGCGTGCCGGCCGGTGAAGCCCAGGCCCGGATAATGCGGGGAGCGCGCGAAGGGAAATCCGGCCGGCGGTTCGGAGGGCCACACCTGGAGCCCCGGGGGGATCCCGGGTTCCGCCGCGCCGGCCCCTGCCGCGGCCAGGACGGTGACCGCCGCCAGAACCAACCCCGCTGTGAGTCGTGCCATGAGGACCGTAGTGGCCGAACCCGAAATACCGGTCAATGGAAGACCCCAACCGAAGGCCCGCCGGCCCGCTGGGCCGCGATCGACCGGTCCGACCACATCGCCGGCTGACACGCAGGCCACTTCCTGCCATCGTGCCGTCGTCTTTCCCCGCCATGCCCTCCCTGATCCACGACGATTTTCTCCTGCAGACGGACGCCGCCCGCGATCTGTACCACGCCTTCGCGAAGGCCGAGCCCATCTACGACTACCACTGCCACCTCCCGGCCGCGCAGATCGCCGACAACCACCGCTTTGCCGACCTGGCCGAGATCTGGCTCGGCGGCGACCACTACAAGTGGCGGGCGATGCGGGCCAACGGCATCGCCGAGCGCTGCTGCACCGGCGACGCGTCGCCGTGGGAGAAGCACGCCGCCTGGTGCGCCACGGTGCCCTACACGCTGCGCAACCCGCTCTACCACTGGTCGCACCTCGAGCTGCAGCGCACGTTCGGGATCAGCGCCGCCATCAACCCGGCCTCGGCCCGGGAAATTTGGGAACAGGCCAACGCGCGGCTGGCCGACCGGCGCGTGCACGACCTGCTCGCCGCCAACCGGGTGGAGGTCATCTGCACCACCGACGACCCGGCGGATTCGCTCGCGACCCACGAGCGCATCCGGCGGAGCGGGCTCCGGACGCGCGTGTACCCGACCTTCCGGCCCGACCGCGCGCTCGGCGTCGACCAGCCCCCGGCGTTCAACGCCTACCTCGAGCAGCTCGCCGGCGCGGCGGGCGCGGGGGTCATCCGCACGTTCGACGATTGCCTCGCCGCGCTCCGGCGGCGCCACGACGACTTTCATGCGATCGGCGGCCGGCTCTCCGACCACGGGCTGGAGGCGGCGTTGGCCGAGCCCTGCACGGAGGCCGAGGCCCGGGCGATCTTCGCCGCCGCACGCCAAGGCCGCGCGGCCACGCCGGACGAGCACGCCCGCTACGGCGCCGGCCTGCTGCTGGCGATCGGCCGCTGGAACGCGGCCCGGGGCTGGACCCAGCAGCTGCACCTGGGCGCGCTGCGCAACACGAACACCCGCCAGCGCCAGCGGCTGGGGCCCGACACCGGGTTTGATTCCATTGGCGACCGCCCGCAGGCCCGCGCGCTGGCGCGCTTTCTCGATGCACTCGACGCGACCGGCGAGCTGCCGCGCACGGTGCTCTACAACGCCAACCCGGCCGACAACTACGTCTTCGCGACCATGGCCGCCAACTTCCAGGATGGCACGGTGGCGGGCAAGATGCAGTTCGGCAGCGGCTGGTGGTTCCTGGACCAGAAGGAGGGCATGGAGGGGCAGCTGAATGCGCTCTCGAACAACGGCCTGCTGCGGCGGTTCGTCGGCATGCTGACGGATTCGCGCAGCTTCCTCTCCTATTCGCGCCACGAGTATTT
>CAIKTR010000010.1 GCA_903830425.1 uncultured Opitutia bacterium | reverse complement strand
GCGTATGAAAAACCCTTTCGCCCCACGGGCGAGGCGGGAGCCCGGCGCCCCGCTCACCCCCGCGGACCGGCGGAAATAGTCCTCGCGCCACCGGCCCAGGCGGAATAAGCTGCCGGATGGCCGGCCGCTTCCGCGGCCCTGGCCGCCCGATGAAAGTGCTACTCGTCAGTCCGAAAACGCCGGACACGTTCTGGAGCTTCAAGCACGTCCTGCGCTTCGTCGCCAAGCGGGCGGCGTTTCCCCCGCTCGGCCTGCTCACGGTGGCGGCCCTGCTGCCGCGCGACTGGGAGCTCAAGCTGGTGGACCTCAACGTCGCCCGGCTCGACGACGCGGACCTCCGCGCGGCGGACTACGTGCTCCTGAGCGCGATGATCGTGCACCAGGCATCGGTGCGCGAGATCGCCCGGCGCTGCGCCGCGCTGGGCAAGCCGGTCGTCGCCGGCGGCCCGCTGTTCACCACGGGGCACGCCGCGTTCCCGGAGATCCCCCACTTCGTCCTCGGCGAGGCCGAGGAGCTCATGCCGCAGCTCGTCGCCGACCTGCGCGCCGGCACGCCCCAGCCGGTGTATCGCGCGCCGCGGTTTCCGGCGCTGGCGCAGACCCCGGTGCCGCGCTACGACCTGATCCGCCCGCGCGACTATGTGACGATGGCGGTGCAGTTCTCCCGCGGCTGCCCGTTCGACTGCGAGTTTTGCGACATCATCGTGATCAACGGCCGCGGGCCGCGCACCAAGTCGCCGGCGCAACTGGTCGCGGAGCTCGAGGCGCTGCGGACGCTCGGCTGGCAGGACATGGTGTTCGTGGTGGACGACAACTTCATCGGCAACAAGCCGCGCACCCGGGCGCTGCTCCAGGCCATGATCGCGTGGCGCGAGCGCACGCAGTCGGCCATGGGCTTTCTCACCGAGGCCTCGATCAACCTGGCTGACGACGCCGAGCTGTGCGCGCTGATGGTCGCGGCGGGCTTCCGCAAGGTCTTTGTCGGCCTCGAGACGCCCTCGGCGGCCGCGCTGGCGGAATGCCGCAAGGTCCAGAACTCGGGCCGCGACCTGGTGGCGGCGGTCACCGTGCTGCAGCGCGCCGGGCTCGAGGTCATGGGCGGGTTCATCGTCGGGTTCGACAGCGACACGGGCGACATCTTCCGGGACCAGTTCGAGTTCATCCAGCGCTCGGGCGTGGTCACGGCCATGGTCGGGCTGCTCACCGCGCTGCCGCAGACGCGGCTGTACCAGCGGCTGCAGCGGGAGGACCGGCTGCTCGGGGAGAGCAGCGGCGACAACACGATGGCGACGCTGAACTTCCGCCCGCGGCTCAACCGCGTTTTCCTGGAGAACGGCTACCGCGAGCTGATGCGCCGGCTCTACGAGCCGCGGCACTACTACCGCCGCATCCGGGTTTTCCTGAGCCACCACCGCGCCGGTGCCGAGCGGCTGCGGCTGTCCTCGGTGGACCTGGGGGCCTTTCTGAAATCGTTCTGGCTGCTCGGGGTGTGGCACCGCGGCCGGTGGGCCTACTGGTGGTTTTTCCTGGGCACCCTGGTCCGCCGCCCGCGCCAGTTTCGCGTCGCGATCGAGCTGGCGATCATCGGCCACCATTTCCGCCGCGTCGCCGCCCGGCTCTAGCCGGCGGCCCCGCGCCCAGCGGCCGGCCCCCGGCCCCGGCGGCGGCGGACGCCGCCGCCACTTGCCCCTTGCCCCGGGCGCGGCCCGCTGGCGTCATCCGGTTTCGTGGGGAAAAATCCGGAACACACGCGGGCGGTGGGGCAGTTGCTGGCGGCGGCCCTGCTGTGGAGCTTCGCCGGGGTGCTGATCAAGGGGATCGGCTGGTCGCCCCTGGCGGTCGCCGGCGGCCGCGGGCTCATCGCCGCGCTGTTCCTGCTGGCCACCAGCCGCGGGCTGAACTTCACGTGGTCGCGCGTGCAGCTCGGCGCGGCCGTCGCCTACGTCGCCTGCACCGTCTCCTTTGTCGTCGCCAACCGCCTCACCACCGCGGCCAACGCCATCCTGCTCCAGTACACCGCGCCCGTCTGGGTCGCGCTGCTGGGCACGTGGTTCCTCGGGGAGCGGACCACCCGCGCCGACTGGTGGGCGATCCTCGCCACCTTCGCCGGCATGGGGCTGTTTTTCGCCGACGAGCTCCGCCTCACCAGCGTGCTCGGCAACCTCGTCGGCGTTTTCAGCGGCGTGTGCTTCGCCGGCGTGGCACTCCTGCTGCGGAAGCAGAAGGCCGGGTCGGCCGTCGAATCCATCATCCTCGGCAACCTGCTCGCCTTCGTGATCGGCCTGCCGTTCCTCGCCACCGCCCCCGCCCTGCCCGCCCGCGGCTGGCTCATGCTGCTGGTGCTCGGCGTGGTGCAGCTCGGCCTTTCCTACCGGCTCTACAGCCAGGCCATCCGCCACGTCACCGCCCTCGAGGCCGTGCTCATCCCGGTGGTCGAGCCGATCTTCAACCCGGTCTGGGTGCTGCTCTTCGTCGGCGAGCGCCCCGGCCCGCTCGCCCTGGCCGGCGGGGTCATCGTGCTCGGGGCCGTCACCCTGCGCGCCGTCGCCTCCCTCCGCCCGGCCCGCCAGCCATGAACCCCCCGGCCGGCGCCACCGTCGTCCTGCTGCACGGGCTCGGGCTGCGCAGCTGGGCCATGGCCCGGCTCGCCCGGGCCCTCCAGGCCGACGGCTACCGGGTGCTCAACCTGACCTACCCGTCGCGCACGCTGCCCCTGGAGCAGCTCGCGGCGCAGTGGCTGCCCGCGCAGCTGCAGGCCGCCGGGCTCGACCCGGCGGCGCGGGTGAATTTTGTCACGCATTCGATGGGCGGCATCGTGCTCCGGCTCTACCGGCGCGACCACCCGGCGGCCCATCCCGGCCGGGTCGTGATGCTGGCGCCGCCAAACCAGGGCTGCGAGCCGGTCGACCACCTCCGCGGCTTCGCGCCCTTCCGCTGGTTCACCGGGGTCAACGGCGCCCGCCTGGGCACCGACGCCCGGTCCGTGCCGCGAACCCTCGGCCCGTGGCCGGCCGCCACGGGGGCCCTCGGCATCATCGCGGGCGACCGCTCCTTCAACCCCCTGTTCGCCGGCTGGATCGGGGGGCCCAGCGACGGCACCGTGGCGGTCGCCCGCACCCGGCTCGAGGGCATGGCCGACTTCGTCGTCCTCCACCATGCGCATACCTGGCTGCCGTGGTGCGGCGACGCCGCCACCCACGTCCGGGCGTTCCTGCGCGACGGCCGGTTCCCGGCGGCTACTCCGCCGGCCGCGGCCGCAGCTGGATGAGGGCGTTCGCCCCCAGGATCAGCGCCCCGCCGGCGAGCAGCGTCAGGGTCAGCGGCTGGTTGTCGTAGCGGATGCCGGTCCAGCGGGCCAACGGCGCCGGCAGGGCGATTTCGGTGAGCGCCGCGACGACCGGGCTGAAGCTGTAGAGGAGGCCCGCCTCCGCGGTCGTGACGCAGCGCTGCCACCGGTTCATCAGGATGAACGGGCCCGCCGTGCCCAGCAGCGTCGCCCCCAGCGCCAGCCAGAGCCAGGGGAAGGAGCGGTAGGGCGCGGCCAGGTGGGCCGGCTCCCGGCAGACGGCCAGGCTCACCGCGCCGAAGAGGAGGACCTCGAGCAGGAACATGGCCGCCGAGGTGCGCTCGGGGCGGTGGGCGGCGAACGCCGGCCAGTTCAGGGAGCACAGCAGGAGCGAGAAGAACACCGTGGCGAGGAGCACCTCCGCCTCGCCGCGGCCGAGGCGCAGCTCCTGCCAGTCCACCCGCGCCAGCACCGCGACGCCGGCCAGCACCAGCAGGCCCGCCAGCAGGACGGAGGTGGCGGGCCGCCGGCGGTGCACCAGGGCCCACCAGAGGGGAATCAGGATCACGTAGAACTGCGTGAGAAACGCGGTCGTCGCGGCGGTGGTGCGCTGCAGGCCGTCCGCCTGCAGCAGGCAGCCGGCAAACGAGGTCACGGCCATGAAGCCCGCCTGCGCCCATTCGCCGCGCGTCAGCTGCAGCACCCGGCCGCCGTAGACCGCGACGAGGAGCACCACCCCGAGCAGGAACCGGGGCACGAGGTTGTGCGCGGCGATGAACCACGTGCTCTCGCCGGCGGCCAGCGGTGCCTGGACGAGGAGCGAGGCCTTGTACAAGACGAAGCTGGCGCCGGTGGTGAGCGTGCAGGCGGCGAGGATCGCGAGCGCCGTCCCGTGCCGGGCCGGGGGCTTCATGCGGCGGGCCCGGCGCCCGGCTGGGGCCGGAGCTGGAGGAGCAGGTTGGCCGCCGTGATGAGCCCGCCGCCGACCAGCAGGTGGACGCCCACGGTCTCGTTGGCGTAGGGAATGGCGGCCCAGGCCGCGAACCACGCCGGCAGGAACAGCGCCAGCAGCGACGTGAAGACCGGCTCGCAGCAGTACAGCAGCCCGGCCTCCGTCGCCGTCAGGCGCGGCTGCCACACGTTCATGAGCGTGAACGCGCCCAGCGTGCACAGCACGGTGAGCAGGCCGGTCAGCCCCGCCCAGGCCCCGCTGGTCCACAGCGGCCGCAGGCTCACCCCCGCCGGGGCGAGGCCGGCCGCCAGCAGGCCGGCCGCCAGCGCGAGGACGCCGAACATGACCACGGTCACCGGCAGCGGGCGATTGCCGGCAAACTCCCTCCGCTCCAGCCAGAGGATCTGGCCCATGAAGAAGACCGAGGCGATCAGCGTCTCCAGCTCGCCGCGCCCGAGCTTGAGGTCCTGCCAGTCCAGCCGGGCCAGCACCGCGACCCCGGCGAGCACGAGGGCGCAGCTCACCCACACCGTCGCGGGCGGCAGGCGGCGGGCGCGCAGGGCCAGGTACACCGGGATCATGATCGCGTAGAACTGGGTGAGAAACGCGGAGGTCGAGGCCGAGGTGAACTGGAGCCCGTCGATCTGGAACGACATGCCGACCAGCGCAAACAGCCCGAGGCCCAGGCCCTGCCGCCACTCGCGCCGCGTCAGCGCCCGCAGCTGGCCCCCGCACAGGAGCCCCAGGACCAGCGCGGCGAGGGCGAACCGGGGCAGGAGCGTGGCCACGGTGATGAAGCCCGTGCTGCTCCCGGGCACCAGCCGCTCCTGCAGCCAGGCGAGCGACTTGATGAGCGGGAAGCTCACGCCCCACAGCAAATTGGCGAGCAGCAGCATCCAGATGGCCTGACGGTGCTGTGCCGGGTGAGTGGGGTTCATCGAAAAACCGCGCAGCGTGGTGGCCCGGCCCGCCGCCGCCAAGCGAATTGGCGCCGGGCGGGCGCGCCCGGCCTCACCCGCGGCGACGGCGGGCGAGGGCGAACTTCTCCAGCGCGACGCGCAGCTCCGGCAGGGACACGGGCTTGACCAGGTAGTCGTTCGCGCCGATCTCCAGCGTGCGTTCCTTCTGGTCGCTCCGCGCATCCGCCGTCAGCGCCGCGATCCAGACGTCCTGCATCTCCTCTCCCGCCAGGCCGGCGCGGATCTGTCCGATCGCGGCCACCCCGTCCAGCTCCGGCATGTAAAGGTCCATCAGCACCAGGTCGAAGGACTGGCGGGTGAGCTCCTGCACGGCCACGCGGCCGTTTTCCGCCTTGGTCCAGCGGCAGCCGAGGGCGGTGAGCTGCTTCTGCATCAGCAGGCGGTTCACCGGGTCGTCCTCGACCAGCAGGACCTTGAGGCCGGCGGTTTCCCGCCGGGGCTGGATCGCCACGGGGGTGTCCACCATCGCGGCCAGCAGCGCATGGAGCGCGTCCTGGTGGAGGGGCTTGCTGAGCAGCATCCGGAAATGGGCCCGCAGCGCGGCCCGGGTGACGCTGGGCATGGCCAGCGGCACCAGCCCGAAGACGCGCTCCGGCGGCAGGTCGGGCGACGGGTGCGGCTCGGCCACCAGCTCGGCGACCCGGGCGGCATCCAGCTCCATCAGCGCCACATCCCAGCCGGGCGTGGCCGCCAGGAGGTCCGGCGTGGTGGGCACCAGCTCGGCGCCGAAGCGCTCGCCGAGGCGGACGAGCTCCGCGCGCACCGGGCCCTCGGGGGCGGCGAGGGCGAGCCGCAGGTGCGCCAGCGGCGGCAGCGGCTTCCGCTCCGCCACCCCCGGGCCGGGCCGCACGGGCAGGGTGAAGGAAAACGTCGAGCCGCGCTCCGGCTCGCTCTGGAGCGAGATCCGGCCGCCCATCAGCTCGACGATGTTCTTGGCGATCGCGAGGCCGAGCCCCGAGCCGCCGTGGCGGCGCGTCAGCGCCTGGTCGAGCTGGGTGAAGGGCTGGAAGAGCTTGGCGTGCTCGGCCGCCGCGATGCCGATGCCGGTGTCGCGCACCGCGAAGACCAGCTGGGTCGGGCCGGTCGTCACGCCCAGCGGGCTGCGCTCGACGGTGACCCGCACCTCGACTTCCCCGGCGGGCGTGAACTTCACGGCGTTGCCCAGCAGGTTGCCCAGCACCTGACGCAGGCGGTTGCCGTCCGCGCTGATCACCGCCGGCACGGCCTCGTCCACCCAGTGCAGCAGCTCGAGGCCCTTGGCCGCCGCCTGCGCGGCCGCCAGGTCGAGCGCCTCCTCCACGCATTCGCGCGGGGCGCAGGGCTGCGGCTCCAGCTGGAGCTTGCCGGCCTCGATGCGCGCATAATCCAGGATGTCCCCCGTCAGCTGGATCAGCGCCTCGCTGCTCAGCTGGATGGTCTGGACGAATTCCCGCTGCTCCGGCGTCAGCGGGGTGTCGAGGAGCAGGCTGGTGAAGCCGATGATGCCGTTGAGCGGCGTCCGCACCTCATGGCTCATGGTGGCGAGGAAGTGGCTCTTCGCGGTCTCCCCCGCCCCGGCCCGCTCCTGCGAGTCCCGCAGCGCCTCCTCGGTGCGCTGGTGCTCGGACCGGTCCTCGATCGTGGCGATGCAGCAGGCGAGCCGGCCGCTCCGGCGCCGGACCGGCGTGAACGCCCCGCGCACCGGATAGAGGGAGCCGTCCCGCCGGCGGTTGAGCCACTCGCCCGCCCACGGCCGGCCGGCCTGCACCGCCGCCACCAGCTCCGCCCCCGTGCCCGCGGCCGCGTCGGCCACCTGAAAATTGAGCCAGGGGCGCCCGATGAGGTCGTGGTGCGCGTGGCCGAGCTGCTCGCAGAGCCCGTGGTTGGCGTACTCGATGTGGCCCTGCGGATCGATGATCATGATGGCGGAGCGGCTCTGCTCCACCGCCGCCGAGAGGTTGCGGATCGCCTCGCCCTGCTCCCGCGCGCGGCGCGCCAGGAGGTAGCCCACGAGCGGCAGCCCGAGGACCACCCACACAAAAACCGCCGGGCCCGCCGCGGCCAGCGCCAGCGCGAGGGGCCAGCGCGGGATTTCCTCGTCGATCGCCAGAAAATCCCGCGGGGCCCCCGGCGGCGGCTTCGGGCCGATCGGCGCATAGGCGGCGACCACGGCGGCCAGCTCGGAGTCCCCCGGCCCGTCGACCCCCGCTTCGCCGGTGCGCAGGCGGGTGGGCAGGCTGGGCGAGGTGCCGGCGGCGGCGTAGGGGTCGCCCGGCCGGGCGCCGCCCGGGGCGGGGTCCGCGAGCACGAGGGTCCGGCCCGAGGCCGGGAGGTACCGGAAGATCCGCAGGCCCCGCACCTGGCGGTCGGTGGCCTGGAAGCGCTGCAGCCGGGCCTGGACCGCGGCGTAGGCCGCGCCCGGCAGGTCCGCGCGGGTCCCGGTGAGCGCGGCCAGCTCGGCGGATTGAAACGCCACCGCGCTGTGCCGCGTGCGCGCGAGCACCTCGCCGAGCAGGCGCTCGCGCTCCTGCAGGTAGCCCAGGACGGCGGCCCCGCAGCCGGCGCTCACGATGAGGACCGTGAGCAGGCGATCCTTGAACTGGTGGAGGCGGCGGGGGGACATGCGGGGCGGGCGGGGCGAGAGGACTGACTAAACCCGCTGGCGCCCGGCCGGCAACCCCGAAGGGACCGCGGGGCGCGGCGGGGCGGGCACAAAAAAGCCGCCGCGATTGCTCGCGGCGGCCAGGGAAAAACCGAAGTCGGGTTACGAGACGTGGCCCGAGACGAGCTTGGTCATCTCGAACATGCTGACCTTGTTCTTGCCATTGAAGACGGCCTTGAGGGCGTCGTCGGCATTGATCTGGGTGCGGACCTTCTTGTCCTGCAGGCCGTTCTTCTTGATGTAGGCCCAGAGCTTCTTGGTGAGCTCAGTGCGGGGAAGCGGCGCAGAACCAACCACAGCCGCGAGCTTGGCGTCGGGCGTGACGGGTTTCATGAACGCGGCGTTCGGTTTGCGAGCAGCCTTCTTGGGAGCGGATTTTTTAGCCATAGTGATTGTGGGTTTAGGGTGCCTAACGTTGATAGCAACGCCTTTCTAGAGTGAAACCCGGGCGTTTGCCTAGGAGAATTTTGAAAAATCTGGGCCGCGCCGCCCGTCAGGTCCGGTCGTCCACCTGCACGAACTGCTCGTACAGCGCCGCGTAGTGGCCGCGCTGCGCGAGCAGCTCGAGGTGCGTGCCGCGCTCGATGATGCGGCCCTGGTCGAGGACCAGCACCAGGTCGGCGTGGCGGATGGTGCTCAGCCGGTGCGCGACCACGATGCTGGTGCGCCCGCGCAGCAGCGCCACCAGCGCCTGCTGCAGCCGCGCCTCGGTGAGCGCGTCGATCGCGCTGGTCGCCTCGTCGAGGATGATCAGGCGCGGGTCGGCGAGCAGCGCCCGCGTGAAGCACACCAGCTGGCGCTGGCCGACCGAGAGGCCCGCCCCGCGCTCGCCCACCTCGGTCTGCAGCCCCTGCGGCAGCGCCTCGAGCAGGTCGAGGCAGTCGAGCTGCCGCGCGGCCGCGCGCACCTCCGCGAGGCTCGCCCCGGGCCGGCTGAGCCGGATGTTCTCCAGCACGGTGCCGGTGAAGAGGAAGTTCTGCTGCTGCACCATGCCCATCTGCGCGTGCAGCGAGTGGCTGGTGAGCGTGCGGATCTCGCGGTCGTCGAGCCGCAGCTCCCCGCGCGTCGGGAGGTAGAACTTCGAGACGAGGTTGACGATCGAGCTCTTGCCGCTCCCGGTGTGGCCGACCAGCGCGACCGTCTGGCCGGGCGCGACGGTGAAGCTCACCCCGTGCAGCACCGGCCGCGCCGGGTCGTAGCCGAAGGTGACGTCCCGGAACTCCACCCGCAGGCCGGTCCCGCGTCCGGCCGGCAGCGGCTCCGCCGCGGGGTCGTCCTCCCAGTCGGGCCGGGCGTCGATCAGCCGGAACACCCGCTCCGCCCCCGCCATGGCGATGAGCGCCTGGTTGTACTGGTTGCCGATCGTCGCGATCGGCGCGAAAAACAGGTTGGCGAGGAAGAAGAACTGGATGAGCTCGCCGATGGTCATGGCCCCGTGCAGCGTCCGCCAGCCGCCGAGCAGCAGGAGGACGGCGATGAAAAACTGGCTGTTCAGCTCGAGCAGCGGCGTGAGGATGGCCGAGGTCCGGGCCTGCTCGATGTTGTAGCGGGAATGGTCGGCCAGGAGGGTGCGGAAGAGGCCGAGGTTGGTCTCCTGCCGGACGAACCCCTGGGTCACGCGCATGCCGTTGACCGACTCCGCCAGCGTGGAGGTGACGCGGCTGAAGCTCTCCTGCGCGGCGCGGGAGAGCTGGCTCAGCCGCATCCGGAAGTGGTGGTTCACCAGCCAGAGCACCGGCGCCATGGTGATCACGACGAGGAAGAGCAGCCAGTCGCACCACGCCATCACCGCCGCGGCGAACACCATCTGGCCGGACTGGATGATGCAGACGAAGAGGACGTCCTGGATGCCGGCGCGCACCGTCTCCACGTCGGTCGTCACCCGGCCGATGATCCAGCCCAGCTTGGTCCGGTGGAAAAAGCTCATCGGCATGCCCTGCAGGCGGTCGAAGATCGCGGTGCGCAGCGCGGTGACGACCTCCTCGCCCAGCTCGAGCGCGTAGCGCTGGCGGAAGTGGAACATCCCGTCTGTCACGGCCGCCAGCAGGGCGTAGCCCAGCACCGCCCAGGGCAGCACCTCCCAGTCGTGCCGCGCGATCGGGCCCGCGATGATGCGGCCCATCGCCCAGGTGATGGCCGGGATCTGCATCGCCCGGATCACGGTGAGCGCGATCAGCAGGTTCCGCTTGGCCGCGAACGGCCGCGTGTAGGTGAAGAGGCGGCGGATCAGGCCCCACTCGAGCGGCTTGAACTGCTCCTCGTCCTCGTCCTCGCGCCCGCGCTGGACGAGCGGGCCGAGGGTCCGGGCCGGCGGGGGCGGCTTCATGGCGCGGCCTCCGGGGTCGGCGGGGGCGCCAGCTCGCGGCCGTCCACCAGCTGCAGGCTCGCGACGTGGCGGTACGGGCCGGGCACGCGCAGCAGCTCCTCGTGCGTCCCCCGCTGCACGATGCGGCCGTTTTCCATCACGAGGATGCAGTCGGCCCGGCGCAGGGTGCTCAGCCGGTGGGCCACGATGAAGGTGGTGCGGCCGGCGATGGCGCGGTCGAGCGCCTCGAAGATCTCGTGCTCCGTCTCGCTGTCGATCGCGGCGGTCGGGTCGTCGAGCAGCAGGATGGCCGGCGCGAGCAGCACCGCGCGGGCGATCGCGAGGCGCTGCCGCTGGCCGCCGGAGAGCGTGTTGCCGCTCTCGCCGAGGACGGTGTCGTAGCCCTGCGGGAGCTGGACGATGAAGTCGTGCGCCGCGGCGATGCGCGCGGCCTGCTCGATCTGCGCCGGGGTGGCGCCGGGGTGGCCGAAGGCGATGTTCGCCGCCACCGTGTTGGAAAAGAGGAAGCTCTCCTGGAACACGAGGCCGATGTTGCGGCGCAGGTCGTCGAGGTGCAGGTGCCGCACGTCAATGCCGTCGATCAGCAGACGGCCCGCGGTCACGTCGTAGAAGCGCGGGATCAGGCTCATCAGCACGCTCTTCCCGGCGCCGGTGGCGCCGAGGATCGCCACGCACTGCCCCGGGCGCACGTCGAGGGTGATGTCGCGCAGCACCGGGTCGATCCCGCTGTAGGAGAACGCCACCCGCTCGAACCGCACCGCGCCCTGGAGCCGCGGGCACGGCATCGCGTCGGGCGCGCTCTGCACCTCGACCGGCGCGTCCATGACCTCGAACACCCGCCGCGCGCCGATCAGCGACTGCTGCACGGAGTTGACCACGCCCGCGATGTTGTTCACCTGGCCGGAGAACTGCTCGAGCAGCCCGGCGAACACGACCAGCCCCGTGCCCAGCGGGAGCCGCCCCTGCATCACCAGCCAGCCGCCGTAGCCGAGCAGCACGACCATGTTGACGCGCGTGAGGAGGCCGACGGCGGGCGAGAACAGGCTCACGCGCCAGAAGATCCCGAGCTGCTGGTCGTACACCGCGCGGTTGGCGGCGTCGAACCGCGCGCGGTTCTCCGCCTCGCGCCCGAAGCCCTTGGTCACCGCGATGCCCTGGATGCTCTCGGCGAGGTATTGCACCAGGGACTCGGCCAGCGTCCGGCTCTGCGCGTAGGCCGGCTGGATTTGCTTGGAGAACCCCAGCGAGAGCAGGGCGAGCAGCGGCGTCGTCGCGAGGCAGGCCAGCGTCAGCCCGGGGCTCAGGCTCGCCATGTAGACCACGTAGACGGTGAGCGAGACGAGCATGATGACGCTCTGGAACAGCACCTGGTCGAGGAACATGCGGACCGACTGCACGTCGCCGGTGACGCGCGTGATGATGGAGCCGGTCGAGTTGGCGTCAAAGAAGCGGAAGCTGAGCTGCTGCAGCTTGTCGTAGATCACCGCGCGCAGCTCCACCACCAGCTGCTGCTGCAGGAGCACGTTGATCGAGATGAGGTAGGCGTAGTTGAGCAGCGCGCGGCCCAGGGCGAGCAGGAGGATGATGCCGGCGAGCAGGGCGATCACCGGCAGCGGCGGCCAGTCGGCCGGCAGGGTCAGGCCGAACTTGGCCGAGGGAAACGGGCCGCCCTGCACCTGGTGCCGGATGTAGTCGATGCCCAGGCCGGTGAGGCTCAGGCCCAGCAGGCCCATGGTGAGCAGCACCAGCTGGATGCTGAGCACCTTGAGGCAGCCGAGCCGGTAGCGCCAGGTCAGGCCCAGCAGCCGCCGGACGAGCGCGCCGTTGGACAGCGGGGCGGCGGGGGGCGGCGACGGGGCGGGCATGCGGCGGCCAAACTAGGGCCGGGCCCGGCAAACACACGAAATTTTTCCGCGGGGCGCGCGGGCGCTATTTCCGCGGCGACGCCGCCGGGGGGTTGTTCTGCTCCCGCAGGGCCCGGCGGCGGGCGATCTCCTCCTTCACCCGGTTGAAGCGCGCGGCCTCGTCGGCCGGGGTGGGATTCAGCACCACGGGAAAATTGCGGCCGGGCCCCGGCGTCGTCCCGGCCGCCCCCGCGCCGGCGGGCGCCGCGGCCAGCACCTTGGCGCTGTGCAGCGGCAGGGTCAGCACCCGGCCCTGGTAGTCGAGCGTGATCTGGTCGCGGTCCACATCGTGCGTCCGGATGACAAAGTCGTACCCCGGCTCCAGCAGGCGCGCCCAGGTGCCCGCATGGCGGGCGGGGTCGAACACGTTGAACCGGTAGCCCCCCGCGTCCACCAGGATGCCGCGCAGCTCCAGCGGCGTGTTCTCCGCCGCGACCCCGCCGGCCGCGGCCGGCGGGAGGAAGGGGGAGCTGGGCGCCAGCGAGCTGGCCGCGCGGACGCCCGGCCCCAGGATCAGGCCGAGGGCGGCCAGCCAACAGAGAGGACGCGCGTTCCGGAACATGCAGGGGAGAGACTCAATAGGACCCAGCCTCTGGGCGTCAAGTGACCCCCGGGCTACAGCAGCGTTCCATGGAGGATCAGGAAGGCCACGCTGAAGTAGATGATCAGGCCGGTCACATCCACCAGCGTCGCCACGAAGGGCGCGCTGGACGTGGCCGGGTCGAAGCCCAGCCGCTTGAGCACCAGGGGCAGCATGGAGCCCATCAGCGAGCCCCAGAGCACGATGCCCACGAGGGCGACCCCGACGGTGGCCGCCACCAGCAGCCCGTGCGGGCCGTAGATCGGGGAGAAGCGCGACCAGATCGCGATGCGGAGAAACCCGATGCCCCCCAGGATCGTCCCGAGCGCCAGGCCGACCGCCAGCTCCCGCCGCATGATCCGCCACCAGTCGCGCAGCCGGAACTCGCCCAGCGCCAGCGCGCGGATGACCAGGGTGGCGGCCTGCGAGCCGGCGTTGCCGCCGGAGCTGATCACCAGCGGCACAAACAGCGCGAGCACCACCGCCTTCGCGATCTCGTCCTCGAAATAGGCCATCGCCGTCGCCGTCAGCATCTCGCCCAGGAACAGCACGACCAGCCAGCTGGCCCGCTTCTGCACCATCCGGGAGAGCGCGATCGTGGTGTAGGGCTCGTCGAGGGCCTCGGTGCCGCCGAGCTTCTGGATGTCCTCCGTGGCCTCGGCCTCCGCGACGTCGAGCATGTCGTCCACCGTCACGATGCCGATCGGCTTCCGCTGCTCGTCGACCACGGGCAGCGCCACCCGGTCGAAGCGCTTGAACAGCTCCAGCGCCGTCTCCCGGTCGTCGGTCGGCGCGAGCATGGCGAAGTTGCCGTCGAGCAGGTCGCGCACCGGCCGGTCGAGCGGCGAGAGCAGCAGGCGCCGCACGCGGATGTCGTCCACCAGGTGGCCGCCGTCGTCGACGACGAAGATGATGTTCAGGGTCTCCCGGTCGTAGCCGTGCTCGCGGATGAAATCGAGCGCCTGCCGCACGCTCCACTCCGGATGCACCGCCACGTAGTCGAGGGTCATCATCCGGCCGACGCTGTGCTCCGGATAGGCCAGCAGCGCCTGGGCGACCTGGCGCTCGTCGGGCGTCAGCATCGCCAGCAGCTGCATGGCCACGTCGAGGGGCAGCTCGTTGAGGAACGCGGTGCGGTCGTCGGGCGGCAGGGCGTTGAGCAGCGCGGCGGACTGCTCCTGCGTCAGGAGCTTCAGCAGCCGCTTCTGCTCCTCCAGCGGCAGGTAGGTGAACGTCATCACCACGAGATCCCGCGAGCCCACCCGGAAGAGGGCGCCGAGCTGCCCGATGGGCAGGTCGGCAATGATCGGGGCCAGGTCGGCGGGGGTCCAGGGCTCGAGGTATTTTTTCAGCGCGGCCAGGTCCTTGCGGTCGATGAGCGCCGTGATCTCGGATTTGATGTTGGCCTGCGCGAGCATGGCGGGAGGCAGACAGGTTGGGCCCGCCAGATCAACCCCCGCGCCAGCGCCGCCCGGCCGGCACTTTCGTACTTGGAGCCGCCCCGGGGCGGTGCCAGCCTGCCCCGATGCGTTGCCCTGCCCTGCTTGTCCTCACCGCCCTGGCGCTCGCCGGCTGCGCGCGCCCCGGACCCGCCGGGTACCAGGGTTATCTCGAGGGGGAGTTTATCTACGTCGCCGCGCCGCTCGCCGGCCGGCTGGAATCCCTCGCCGTCCAGAAGGGCGACCGGGTCGAGGCCGGGACACGGCTGTTCACGCTGGAGGGCAGCGCCGAGGCCGCGGCCCAGCGGCAGGCCGCCGACCAGCTGCGCGCCGTCCAGGCCCGGCTCGCGGACCTGCAGAAGGGCTTTCGGCCGAGCGAGCTCGCCGCGCTCGAGGCCCGGCGGGAACAGGCGCGCGCGGCCGCCGAGCTGGCGGGACTGGAATTCGCCCGCCAGGAATCCCTCTTCAAGGCCCAGGTCATCTCCGCCAACGAGTTTGACCGCGCGCGGCTGGCCCACGCGCAGCACGTCCGCGCCGTCGAGGAGCTCACGGCCCAGCTCGCCACCGCCCAGCTCGGCGGCCGCAGCGATGCGATCGCCGCGCTCACCGCCGACGTGAGCGCCGCCGCCGCCGCCAAGGAGCGCGCCGACTGGAACGTCGAGCAGAAGACCCAGGCCGCGCGGCAGGCCGGACTGGTGTACGACACCCTCTACCGCGCCGGCGAATACGTCGCCGCCGGCGGCCCGGTGGTCGTGCTGCTGCCCCCGGCCAACCTGAAGGTGCGGTTCTACGTGCCGGAGGCGGAGTTCGGCGCCCTCCGGGCGGGCGGCGACGTCCGCGTCAGCCTCACGGGCCGCGCCACCCCGCTTGCCGCGCGCATCAGCTATCTTTCGCCGCAGCCCGAATACACGCCGCCGGTCCTCTACAACCGCGCCAACCGCGCCAAGCTGGTGTTCCTGATCGAGGCGGTGTTCGCCGCCGGCGAGGCCCGCGACCTGCACCCCGGCCAGCCGGTCGAGGTGACGGTCGTCCGGTGAGGCGGCGCCCCGGCCGCCCCGCCCCAGGCCCATGACTCCCGCCGACCCCGCCCAGCCCGTCATCGACGTGACGGGCATCACGAAGCGGTTTGACGGCAAGACCGTCGTCAATGCGATCGACCTCACGGTGCACCGCGGGGAGATCTACGGCTTTCTCGGGCCGAACGGGTCCGGCAAGACCACCTTCATCCGCATGCTGTGCGGCCTGCTGACCCCCGACGCCGGCACCGGCACCTGCCTCGGCTACGACGTGCGGACGCAGCAGGCCGAGATCAAGCGCCAGGTCGGCTACATGACCCAGCGGTTCAGCTACTACGAGGACCTCACCATCCGCGAGAACCTCGACTTCATCGCCCGCATCTACGCCGTGCCCGACCGCCGCGACGCGGTGGGGCGCAGCCTCCGGCGGCTCGGCCTGGAGCAGCGCAGCCACCAGCTGGCCGGCCAGCTCTCCGGCGGCTGGAAGCAGCGCCTCGCCCTGGCCGCCTGCCTGATCCACTCGCCCCAGCTCCTGCTGCTGGACGAACCCACCGCGGGGGTCGACCCGAAGGCCCGCCGGGAATTCTGGGACGAGATCCACGGGCTCGCGGCCGAGGGGCTCACCGTGCTCATCACCACCCACTACATGGACGAGGCGGAGCGCTGCCATCGGCTGGCCTATCTGGCCTACGGCAGCCTGCTCGCGCGCGGCACGCTGGCGGAGGTGCTGGCCAGCGCCCGGCTCAGCACCTGGATCGTCGCGGGCCCCGGCCTGCGGGAACTCGCCGCCACGCTGCGCGCCCGGGACGGCGTCGAGCAGGTCGTGGCCTTCGGCAACACCCTGCATGTGAGCGGCCGCGACGCCGCCCGGCTGGAGGCCGTCATCGCCGCGGTGCGGGATCCCGGCCACGAATGGACGCGGGCGCGCGCCGGGCTCGAGGACGTGTTCATCAGCCTGATGGGGTCGGCGAAGGACAACTTCTCCTGAGGGACCGCCGATGCACCGCTTCACCTTCCATCGCTTCTGGGCCATTGTGCTGAAGGAGTTCATCCAGATGAAGCGCGACCGGCTGACCTTCGCCATGATGGTCGGCATCCCGCTGATGCAGCTCATGCTGTTCGGGTTTGCGATCAACTCGGACCCGAAGCACCTGCCCACCGCCATCCGCTCCGCCGACCAGGGGCCCATGGCGCGGGCGCTGGTCGCGGCGCTGAAGCAGACGGACTATTTCACGCTGGTGCGGGAAACGGCGTCCGAGGCCGAGGCGGCGCGGCTGCTCGAGCTCGGCGACGTGCAGTTCGTCATCAACCTGCCCGCGGATTTTTCCCGGCGGCTGCTGCGGGGCGAGCGGCCCACGGTGCTGATCGAGGCCGACGCCACCGACCCGGCCGCGAGCGGGCCGGCCCTGGCCGCGGCCCGCGCGATCGCCGCGAGCGTGCTCGACCGGGAGCTCACCGGGCCGCTGGCCCGGCTGCGCTCCAAGGCCGGGCCGGTGAACTTCGCGGTCCACGCCCACTACAACCCGGAGAACATCACCCAGTACAACGTGGTGCCGGGCCTGATGGGGGTCGTGCTCACGATGACGATGGTGGTGATCACCGCGCTCGCGATCACGCGCGAGCGGGAGCGCGGCACGATGGAGAACCTGCTCGCCACGCCGGTGCGCCCGTTCGAGGTCATGACGGGGAAAATCCTGCCGTACATCGCCGTCGGCTACATTCAGCTGACCCTGATCCTGCTCGCGGCGCGGCTGGTCTTCGGCGTGCCGATGGTGGGGAGCCTGGCGCTGGTCTACGCGGTGTCGCTGGTCTTCATCGCGGCCAACCTGGCCATGGGCATCACCTTCTCCACGCTCGCCCGCAACCAGCTGCAGGCGGTGCAGATGGCGTTCTTCTTCTTCCTGCCCTCCATCCTCCTGTCCGGCTTCATGTTTCCCTTCCGCGGCATGCCCGAGTGGGCGCAGGCGCTCGGCTCCTGCCTGCCCAACACGCATTTCCTGCGCATCGTGCGCGGCATCCTGCTGAAGGGCAGCGGCGTCGCCGAGATCATGCCGGAGATGTGGCCGCTGCTCCTCTTCCTCGCCGTGGCGATGACGGTCGGCGTGAAACGCTACCGGCAGACGCTGGACTAGGCCGCCGGCGATTTCACCCCCGGGCCGGTGAGCTGCACCGTCTGGGTGGGGAAGGCGAAGGCCAGGCCCCGCGCGGCCACCGCCCGCATGAACGCGAGGTTCAGCCGCTCCTTGAGCTGGATCGAGGCGAGCGCATCGGGGCCGAACGTGGTGTAGACCACGAGGAGGTCGAGGGACGAGGGGGAGAGGTTGTTGAACGCGACGACCACCGAGGCCGGGTCCACCTCCGGCTCGTTGCGGATGGCCTGGCGGAGATCGCCGAGGATGGCCTCCATCTGCGCGGGCGTCGTGTCGTAGGTCAGGGCCAGGGTCTGCTCGGTCCGGCGCTGGGTGAACCGCGAGAGGTTGATGATCGCCTCCGCGGCCACGGTCTTGTTGGGGATGATCGCCAGCGACCGGTCGAGCAGGCGGATCTTCGTGGAGCGCAGCCCGATGTCCTCCACCGTGCCGGTCTGCGCGCCGATCTTCACCGCCTCGCCCAGCTTGAACGGCTGGTCGATGGCCACGACGATGGAGCCGAAGACGTTGGCAATCGTGTCCTGCGCGGCGAGGGCGAACGCCAGTCCGCCGATGCCCAGGCCGGCGAGGAAGGCCTTCACGTCCGCCCCGAGGCTCTGGGCGGTCAGGAGCACGCCGAAGATGACGAACATGACGACGAGGGTCTTCTTGATCCAGGGCATGAACGCCGCGATGCCGAGCTGCTTCTGCCGGGCGATCTCGTGCGCATGGTCCAGCACCGCGTTGAAGGCCCGCAGCAGGCCCCAGAACAGCACGAGCGAGAACGCGACGGTCGAGCCGTAGCTGATCGCCTGGTCCGCGGTTTCGCTGAGCTTCAGCACCTTCAGCGCGGTGAAGATGCCCACCAGCATCACAAAGGTGGCGACCGGGCCCTCCAGCGCCGGGAAGAGCTTGTCGTCCAGCGTCGTCTCCGTCTTCGCGGCCAGCCGCTTCAGCTGGTTGAAAATGAGGCCCGTCACGACGCGGCGCAGCAGCAACCCGCCAAACAGCAGGAGGACGCTGATGGCATAGTGGGTCGCCGTGTTGCCGCTGCTCTGGACGTGGCAGAGCCCGAGGATCTCGTCGACCAGGTGCTCGAGAAAATCCGGCGGACGCGCGAGGGCCGGGGGAGTGGTCGCCAAGGCGGCCGCGGCACTGGCGGCCGGGGCGGCGGCGGCCGGCGGGCTCACCCGGTCAGGATTGGCCGGCTGGGTTGGGGCCGGTTTTTCCGCCTGGGCCCGGCCGACCGGGGCGGACAGCACGAGTGCGAGGAGGGACGCCATCAGGAGAAAATAACGTTTCATGGAAGGCCCGAACCCAATGGCCGGGCCGGGCGTTGTCAAAACCTCCCGCCGGTGGCCGGGAAATTTTCCCGCGGGGGCGGCCGGGCCCCTACTCCCCGCTTGCCCGGGGACGGTTCGACTGACCATGCTGCGCCGCGATGACGCTGCCGCTCGCCCTCTTTGACTCCATGCCGGCCTGGGCCTGGCTGGCCTTTTTCGCGTTCATCCTCGCCATGCTCGCGCTGGACCTGGGGGTGCTGCAGCGCGACTCGCATGCGGTGTCGATGAAGGAGGCGCTGGCCTGGTGCGCCGTCTGGTTCTCCCTCGCGCTCGGCTTCAACGGCCTCCTGCTCGGCTGGCGCGGCCCGGAGGCGGCCCAGCAGTTTCTCGCGGCCTACCTGGTCGAGCTCTGCCTGAGCGTGGACAACGTTTTTGTCTTCATCCTCGTCTTCGCCTATTTCAAGGTCCCGCCGCGCTACCAGCACCGGGTGCTGTTCTGGGGGATCATCGGCGCGGTGCTGATGCGCGCCGTGTTCATCCTCGTCGGCGTCGGCGTCATCCAGCGGTTTCACTGGGTGCTCTATCTCTTCGGGGTGTTTCTGGTCTACACCGGGGTCAAGATGGCGCTGCCCAAAAAGGACGAGGAGATTGATCCGGGCCGGAACCTCGCGGTTCGCCTCTTTCGCCGCTTTTTCCCCGTGTCCGCCCAGGCCGACACCGGCACCTTCTTCGTCCGCGAAGGCGGCCGCTGGCTGGCGACCCCGCTGTTCATCGTGCTGCTGGTCATCGAGACCACCGACCTCGTCTTCGCGGTCGACTCGCTGCCGGCCGTGCTCGCCATCACCAAGGACGGCTTCGTCGCCCTGACCTCCAACATCTTCGCCATCCTCGGGCTGCGCTCGCTCTATTTTGCCCTCAATGGCGTCATGCAGCTCTTCCGCTACCTCAAGATCGGCCTCGCCATCATCCTGGTCTTCATCGGCATCAAGATGCTGATCGCGAGCTGGGTGGAGATCACGACGGCGACCTCCCTCGGGGTCATCGGCGGCGTGCTCACCATGTCGGTGCTGCTTTCGCTGTTGATCCGGGAGCCGGCCGGCCGGCGCTGAGGCCGGGGCGCGGTTACGCGCGTTCCCCGGCGAAAACCTCGGCTACCTCCGCGAGGTCCGCCCCGATCTCGGCGGCCAGGCTGAGCCGCGCCGCGATGTTCGCATTCGCGAAGGAGCCCTGCTCGGCGTACCGCACGAGTCCCGACTCCAGCCGCCACCGCCCGGGGCGGCCCCCGGGGGCGGCGGCCAGCGCCGTGATTTTCTGCCGCAGCTCGGGCAGGAGCGCGGCGCGGAGGAACTCCGGCTGGTTCGTCTGGATGAACCACTGGCGGTCAAACTCGGGGTCGCCGACCTGGATCTCCCTCGCCCCGAACAGCTCCTTCAGCTTGGTGCCCAGGTCCTGGCGCTGGAGCGAGCAGTTCAGCCCGCCGTCGCGGGCGGGCGCGACCGACAGGGCGCACCATTGCACCCGCGACTTGCCGGCACCGGTCGTGAAGGAGAAAATTTCCGTGCGCTTGCCCCGCCGCTGCCCGCTGGCCCGCGGCTCCTGATGAAACAGTCCCAGCACCGGCGGCGGGGTCTGCACCTGCAGCCCCAGCGTCTCCGCGAGCTGGCGGACGTTGTCGGCCGCCCGCCGGGAGGCCTGCGCGACCGCCCATATCATCAGCAGTCCAAAGCCGACCATGAGGCTAATAATCAGGAGGGGCATAAAAGCTGGGGACCCTCCATTTTCCACCGACCCGGGCCGGGGGCAAAATAAAAACCAGCGCTCCGCAGCCGGACTGGGCCCGCAAAAAGGCCGGACCTGTCTTGCGCGCAATCGGTTCCTCCTCGACCACCCGCACCGTGGACCCCTGCCGGCCGCTTTTGGAAATTTAGCTTGTTGGCCGCAGGACTGGTTTCTGCGGGAGGGTTCGGGCCGACACCGGAATAAAAACCCGGAATGTGCTGCCCCGGCTGGGTTCGCTCTCCACGGTGACAACCCCGTCGTGCGACCGCGCAATGCCGAGCACGACTGGCAGGCCAAGGCCTCGGCCGACAAACTTGGTGGAGAAAAACGGATCGAAGAGTTTGTCGAAATCCTTGGGCTCAATCCCGCCGCCCGCGTCCGCAATTTCCAAGCAGGCATAGGCTTCGGCGCTGTCCTGCGGTTGCCAGTCGATGGGAAAGCGGACTGCGGCGGGGATGTCCGCGGCAGAAACCGTCTTGATGCTCAGACGAATGGCACCCCGTCCCTCGCCGCAGGCCTCCCAAGCGTTGGTCATCAGGTTGGTCAGAACCTCCTGAAGCTGGTTCGCGTTGGCGCTGATGACCGGACCGGGAGCAGGCAGATTGGTCTCCAAAATCACGCCCCGTGGCATGGCGGAGCGCAGCAGGGCCAGATTCTGTTGGCAAACTTCGGCAAGATCCAACTGGGTATTCTTGACATGCGCCTGACCGAGGTAGGTCAGCATCAGGGTGCTCATTTTCGCCGCCTTGCGGGCGGACTGCATGGCTCTGGCCTGACCCTCGGCTGATTTCGCATTTCCGGACCAATTGCTCGTGGCTAACTCCAAATTCAACATCACCGCTTGAATTTGGTTGTTGAAGTAGTGGGCGATAGCCCCGGCCATCCGGCCCAGGCTCTCGGACTTCTCGACTCGCTGGATCAGTTTCTGCTGTTCGACGCTCTCCCTCTCCGCCCGTTTTTGCTCGGTGATGTCCTGAACAAACCCAAAGAGGCGGATGACCTTTCCGCCGGGGCCTATCTCTGCATAGCCGCGGGCTAAAACTGTTCGCGCCTCCCGGTCCGCCGGGATCGCCCTCAGCTCCAACTCGTATGACCGCCCTTCCTTCGTCGCGGCCTCAACAGCGAGTTTGAGCTTCGCCATGTCTTCGGGAAAATAAAGCGACTCATGATCCGCAAAGGAAGGTGCCCCGGTAGCGGGGTTCCTCTGGAAAATGCGGAACAACTCATCCGACCATGTCACGGTGTCAGTTGCCACCTCCCATTCCCAACTGCCGACCTGCGCGATGCTTTCCGTCCGGGCCAGCATATCCCGGTGGCGTCGCACCTTCGCCTCCGCCTGTATGCGCGCAGTGATGTCCTCGCTGAACATCAAGATGCCGCCGACGGCCCCCTCGGCGTTGTGCCAAGGACGCACCTCCCAGCGCATCCAGTGCTCCGATCCGTCGGCTCGCGTATAGTGATCCTCCTCAGCCCGGATAACCTCGCCCGCCAGGGCGCGACGGTGAATTTCCTTCCACCTCTCCGGAAGTGTCGGAAATAACTCGTAATGAGAGAGCCCACGAATGTCGCGTTCGCCCAGCTTGTTGTCCGCCAGCCACCGGCCAGAGGCCTCCAAGTAACGCCATTCGCGGTCGAACATGGCGAGCGCTACCGGCGAGGTCTGGATGAAGGTCCGCAGTTGCGTCTCGACCCGCAGTTGTGCTCCCACCTGCTCCGCCACCCGTTGCGCCAATTCATCCTGCGCTCGTTGCAGTTCCTCATTCTGCATCTGCAATTCGATCTGATGCACGCCCAGCTCGTGCAGCGTCTGCCGCACAGCTTCAGGCGACATCGCCTCCAATTCCTCCAACGACAGCTCAGCTTTTCCCCGGAAGGTCGCTTCAGCCTGCTGGCGCAAAGCGAGCGCTGAGACTGCTGGCGGTGTTCCGCTCATATCCGCCGAAAGTGCGCCTTGGGGGGGGGGGACTTTGTTTTTCCATTTCTTGAGGGGAGTTTCTTACGCCCGGCGCCCAATATCTTCTGAATCCGGCGTTCCGTGCTGTCCACGATGAAAACGACCACGCGGGCAACCGTCCGATATTCCAATCCAAGCTCCGTGAAGTGCGCGTAAGCCCACAAAAAGGCCCGTTCCGTAAACGAATGGTTGGGAAACGGAGTCCACAGAGGACAGACTGATTGATGTAGATACCTGCCAAGCACGGGTAGAACCGTGCGTATTTTTAGATTAGCTTCCCTCCCCAGAACTGGGCGTATTTTTAGATTAGCCGGACGAGAGGGCTGCACCCAGAGGGAGAGTTTGGCGTCTCCAGAACCGAGCGTAATTTTTGATCCAGATTGGCGCGAAAATCACGCTCGGTTCTGAGCGATTTCCCAAACAACCGGGACCCCTCCAAGCACGATAAGCCTGGGTCCGAACTCCCGCGTTGGTGCGTGCGGTATTCCTTCATCTTTCGGGCCAGTGATCCGCTCATACGGGGCACTCTGTGCAGCAACTTCAGCGCAGTCAGCCGACCGAGGCATCCGATCGGCGCATTTATTGATCAGAAATATTACGTATCAATTAGTTATAGAGTCTATCTCCCATAAAACTAAGGTATTCACCCTAGTATCTAATAGAAATGCCCGTTTCCAAACTTAGGATCATCATATTTCTGCGCGGATGGATCGTCTTACTGGCGATGCTGACGGGACTTCGCGCACAGGTCGTGACCGAGACTTTTACGAATTCCACGGCTCCCGGATGGGTTTTTACAGGCTCGGGTTACATGCCGACGCTGACTTCGGGGGTGAGCGACCCGGTTGGCAGCGGATGGCTGCGCTTGACGGACACCGGGGGCAATGAGGCGACGAGCGCGTATTACAACACCGCCTTCAACGCCAGCGGGTCGACCATCTACGCCAAGTTCGACTTCGAGTCCTACGGCGGAACCGGCGCGGATGG
>CAIKTR010000009.1 GCA_903830425.1 uncultured Opitutia bacterium | reverse complement strand
GGGGTGGGCGGCGCGACGGGCATCGCCCTCGCGGAGATCTACGACGCCTCGGGCTCCGATTGCACGGCGAGCACGCCGCGCCTGATCAACGTCTCGGCGCGGGCGCAGGTGGGCACGGGCGACGGCGTGCTGATCGCCGGCTTTGTGGTCGAGGGCACGGCCTCCCGGACGGTGCTGATCCGCGCGGTGGGCCCGACCCTCGCGACCTACGGGGTCGGCGGCGTGCTGGCGGATCCGCAGCTGGAACTGACCCAGGCGATCAACGGCGCCAACGTGGTCGTGGCGACCAACGACAACTGGGCCGGGGATGCCCAGATCACCTCGGTGGCGAACACGGTCGGGGCCTTTGCGCTGAGCGGGGCGGCGAGCAAGGATGCAGCCATCCTCGTGACGCTGCCGCCGGGGATCTACACGGCGAAGGCCTCGGGCGCCGCCGGAAGCACGGGTGTCGCACTTATCGAGGTCTACGAGGTGCCGTGACGGAACAGGCGGATGAGTCGGCAAAACGGGAACTGGGGCTAGCGCCTGCCTGAGGGCGGCGAACTTGCCCCTACCGGGGATCGACGGGCGATTGCGTGAGGGGAGGTGGGTGGACCGGCGGACGAGCCCCTGGAGCTGGCCGCACTCCCAATAATTCCCAACAAATTTGGGGCCATTCCTGTCTGCTCCAGTCCACTCCAGTCCGAGTGTTCTCCTCTGAGAGCTGGTCACCAGAGGGGCCCGGCGAATGACGGCCCCGGTCAGCCCCGCGTCAGCTTGCGGTACTTGATCCGGTGCGGCTGGTCGGCCTCCTTGCCCTTGCGGCGGCGGAGATCCTCCTGGTAGCTGGAGAAGTTGCCGCTGAAGCCGTGCACGTAGCTGTCGCCCTCGAAGGCAAGGAGGTGCGTCGCCACGCGGTCGAGGAACCAGCGGTCGTGCGACACGACCACGGCGCAGCCCGCGAAATTCTCCAGGCCCTCCTCCAGCGCGCGGATGGAGTTCACGTCGAGGTCGTTGGTCGGCTCGTCCAGCAGGATGAGGTTTGCCCCGCTCTTGAGCAGCCGCGCGAGGTGCACGCGGTTGCGCTCGCCGCCGGACAGCACGCCCACCTTCTTGCTCTGGTCCGGGCCGGTGAAGCCGAACTGCGCGCAGTAGGCGCGGCTGTTGAGCTCGCGGCCGCCCATGCGCAGGATCTCCTCCCCGCCGCTGATGGCCTGCCAGATGGTCTCCTGGTCGGGCAGCGCGTCCCGCGACTGGTCGACATGCGCGATCTTGACCGTCTCGCCGACGCGCAGCGTCCCGCCGGTGGGCTGCTCCGCGCCGGTGATGAGCCGGAACAGCGTGGTCTTGCCCGCGCCGTTGGGGCCGATGACGCCGACGATGCCGCCGGGCGGCAGGGTGAAGTTGACGTGCTCGAAGAGCAGGTTGTCGCCGTAGCTCATGCTGAGGTCCTGCGCCTCCACCACCAGGGTGCCCAGCCGCGGGCCGGGGGGGATGAGCAGCTCGAACTCCCGCTCCTTCTCGGCGACGTTCTGCTTGAGCATCGTCTCGTAGGCGTTGATGCGCGCCTGGGATTTCGCGACCCGGGCCTTCGCCGACTGGCGGATCCACGCGAGCTCGCGCGCCATCGCCTTCTGCCGGCGGTCCTCGGTGCGCTGCTCCACGCCCAGCCGCGCCTGCTTCTGCTCCAGCCAGGAGGAGTAGTTGCCCTTCCACGGGATGCCGTGGCCGTACGAGAGCTCGAGGATCCACTGCGCGACATTGTCCAGAAAGTAGCGGTCGTGGGTCACCGCGATCACCGTGCCCTCGTAGCGGGCGAGGTGCTGCTCCAGCCACTGGACACTCTCGGCGTCGAGGTGGTTGGTCGGCTCGTCGAGCAGGAGGATGGCCGGTTTCTGCAGGAGCAGCCGGGCCAGAGCCACCCGCCGGCGCTCGCCGCCGGAGAGCTTGTCCACCAGCTGGTCGCCCGGCGGGCAGCGCAGGGCGTCCATCGCCATCTCCACCTGCGGACCGACATCCCACGCGCCCAGGGCGTCGATCTTCTCCTGCAGCTCCCCCTGCCGCGCCAGGATCGCGTCCTTCGCCGCGTCGTCGGCCGCGTCGTTGAGCTCGTCCCAGGTCGCGTCGTAGGCCGTGGTGAGGTCGGTGAGGTGCTTCACGCCCTCCTCGACGCAGGCGCGGGTGGTGGCGCCGGGCGTGAGGTGCGGCTCCTGCTCCAGCAGGCCGACCGGGTAGCCGGGCTCGAAATGGACGCGGCCGTCGATGTCGGTGTCCCGCCCGGCGAGGATGCGCAGGAGCGAGGACTTGCCGGAGCCGTTGAGGCCGAGGACGCCGATCTTCGCGCCGTAGTAGAACGACAGGGTGATGTCGCGGAGGATTTCCTTGCGCTCGATTTTCTTCGAGACGCCCAGCATGGAGAAAATGATCTTCGGCTCGTCGGGTTTGGCCATGACCCCACTCAAACGGGCGATTGACGCGCCGCAAGCCCCGGGGCTTAGCTCGCCGCATGCCCGCCCGCCGCGCCACCCCCGCCAGCGTCCCGGCCCCCCTGACGCGCGCCGCCCTGATCGCCGCGGTGCGCGGCGCGCTGGAGCCGCAGCCGTTCGTGCACTGCCTCTGGGAAGGCGGGTCCACCTGCTTTGGCCGCGGCGACCAGTGGAGCGACGTGGACCTGCAGTGCGAGGTCGACGACGACCGGGTGGCCGCCACCTTCGCCGCCATCGAGGCCGCCCTCGCCGCCGTCGCCCGGATCGCGCTGCACTACGCCGTGCCGGAACCGGCCTGGCACGGCCACAGCCAGCGCTTCTACCGCTTTGCCAACGCGGAGCCCTGGCTGATGCTGGACCTCTGCGTGATGAAGCGCGGCGCGGCCCACAAGTTCAACGAGCCCGCCATCCACGGACCGCCGCGCGTCCTCTTTGACCGCTCCGGGCTGTTTGGCCGCCACGTCCTGCGCACCGACCGCACCGCCCTGGCGGCGCGGCTGCGCGCCCGGATCGCCGCCCTGCGCGTGCGGTTCGCGCTGTTCCAGATCCTGGTCGAGAAGGAGTCGTGGCGCGGCCATGCGATGGACGCCCTGCACTTCTACCACGGGCTGACCCTCGCCCCGCTCGTCGAGCTGCTGCGGATCAAGCACGACCCGCTGCGCCACGACTGGGGCAACCGCTACCTGGACCGCGTGCTCCCGCCGGCCGTGGCGCGGCGGCTGCAGCAGCTGATGTTCGTGGGCACGCCGCGGCAGATCCCCGCCCGGCGCGCGGCGGCCGCCGCCTGGTTCGACGAACTGGCGAAAGAGCTCACGGCCCGGCGGCGGCTCCTCCCGCCCGCGTAGCCGCCTCCAGCGCCGTCAGGAAGGCCAGCGCCTCCCGCTGGCTGCCGCCGCACATCTCGGCCGTGGGCCGGAGGCTCACGCACACCGCGGGCCGCTCGGGCCGCCCAAACAGGGCGCAGCGCAGGTCGGGCAGGAGTTGCACGCAACGCACGCCCGCGGGTTTGCCGCCGCTCATGCCCGGGATCGGGGACGAGATGCTCGGGGCCACGCAACAGGCCCCGCAGGTCGGACGGCAATTCATCCGCCCCATGATGCGCCCCGGCCGGGAAGCGCAACCCCGGCGTTGGCGCCGGGGGAAAATGATGACGTATCTCACCCGCGCCCGGGCCGGGAGCGGCGGGGATTTCGCCCGCCGCGCGCCCCGACCGCCCTCACGGAACACCTTGATGGGAAGGGGCGTGCCGGTTTTTCGGCCGGGCGGGATCGCGGTCGCCGCCGGGAGCTCCGCCCGGGCAAGCCCAAGATAATACGGAAACGCGCCGCACAGGCTTTGACGCGCCCCCAAATATCCTCCAGCGTCCCGGCCGATGAAACCGGTCAAGGTGCCCGCCCTCGAGCTCTTCCTGCACGAGATGATCCCGCTCGCGAAGGCGATGGGCGTCGGCGTGGAGCTCAGCGACGAACGGGCGCTGGTCCTGACCGCCCCCAAGGAGCAGAACAAGAATTCGCTCAACACCGCCTTCGGCGGCAGCCTTGTTTCCCTCGCCACCCTCGCCGGCTACGGCGTCGTGTGGGAGCTCATGCGCAACGAGAAGTCGGCCGACAAGCCGGTCTGGCACATCGTGGTGAAGGAGAGCCGGGCCGCCTACCGCCGCCCCGTCCTCGGCGACCTCCGCGCCATCTGCGAGCGTCCCGCCCAGGCCGCCATCGCGGAGTTCAAGGAGGCCCTCGCCCGCTACGGCAAGGCCAAGCTCAAGCTCAAGGCCTCCGTCGTGGAGGATGGCGCCGTCGCCGTCGATGTGACCGCCGCCTTCGTCGTGACGCGCTGAGGCGGGTCCGCCCCGGCTCCCGCGCCGCCGTCAGGGTTCAGATGTGCTTCGAGTCGGCGTCGTCCTTCTTGACGTAGCCGCTGTCCTGCCGCTCGTGGTTGACCTGGTTTTTCTTCAGGTAGGCCTGGTAGACATCGTCGGCCGTCATTCCGAGCGTCTGCGCGAGCGAGACGAGGAAGTGAAACAGGTCCACGACCTCGACCTTGGCGTTCTGCTCGTCGAACTTCTGGTACTTCGCCCACCATTTCCACGGCACGCTGTCGATCAGCTCGGCGGTCTCCTGCTGCATCGCCCGGGTGTAGTTGAGGATCCACTTGGCCTTTTCCTCGTCGGTCGGGGGCGGGAGCTTCACGCCAATCCGCGAGTTCAGGGCGTCCTGCATGCGAAAGATTTCCTCGAGTTTGTCCATGGGACCCGAGGCTGCGAAGCCCGCCCGGCGCTGGCAAGCCCGCCTTGGGGCGCAAGTTGCGCGCCCCGGTGGAATTTGGGGTTGCCCCCGGGAGGCCGCCACGCGAGCCTGACACCTTCACGCCTGTGTCGAGCCGCAGTTTCTGCGCTCCAGAGGCACTCCTAAACAAGGCCGTTCTCCCGCTTCGGCAGGATGAGCGCCCAGCTCAAGCACACCCACCACATGTCAGATCCAGCAACGTCCGGCGATTCCGCCGCGACCGCCGGCGCGGCCTCCTCGGCCGCCCCCACCGGCACTCCCGCCCCCGCCGGCTCGTTCGGCGCCAAGGGCTCCGGGCTCGCCCGGGGCAAGCGCCCCAGCCCCCCCGCGGCGTCTCCCGCCGTCTCCGCCGCTCCGAGCGGCTATCAGCCCAGCGCCCTCGAGGTCATCCGGACCCAGAGCGAGTACAAGAATCCGTTCACGGGCGAGACGTCCGTGCCCGCGCCCGTCGTCAACGAGCCCTCCCCCGCCCTGGTCGTGGAGAGCCGCCCCGCCCCCACCCCCGCCCCCGCCCCGGCACCCGTTGTCGTCGCCGAGGCTGCCCCCGCCCCCATCGCGCCGGCCCCGGCACCCCGGCCCGCCGCGGCTGCGGTGGCTGCGGCCCCGGAGGGCGAACTGTTCCCCTTCACCCCGCCTACGGACGAGCGTCCGGCCGCCCCGGCCGCGCCTGCCGCGCCGGAGCCGAAGGCCGAGCTCAACATCCTTCCGCCCCAGGAAGTGAAACGCCCGGCCGTCAGCTGGGGCGAGCCGGCCCCCGCCCCGAGCGGCGATCCCCGCGATCGGCGCGACGAGCGCCCGACCTTCCGGCCCGAGCGCCGGGAGCCCCGTCCCTTCGAGCCGCGCGAGCCGCGCCGCGACTCCGCCGCCGAGCCGTTCTCCCGCCAGCCCGATCGGCCGGCCCCGGCCCCGGCGCCCAAGTCCGGCGGCTTCTTCGGCTGGCTCAAGCGCCTCTTCAGCGGCTCCGCCACGCCGGAGGCCAAGTCCGGCGAACGCGACTACCCGAACCGCGACGGCCAGTCCCGCCAAGAGGGCGGCGGTCGCCGCCGGCACCGGGGTGGCCGCGGCCGCGGCCCCTACCAGGGCGGCGGCGAAAACCGTGGCCCGCGCGACGGCCAGCCGCGCGACCCGTCCGCCGAAGGCGGCCCGGGTTCCTCGGGTGGCGAATCCTCCGGCGGCCAGCGCTTCGAGGGCGGCGGTCGCCGCCGTCGCCGGGGCGGCCGCAACCGCAACCGCGATGACCGCGGGCCGCGGCCCGAGGGTCAGCAGGGCGGCGGCGCCATCTGATCGCTCCCGGCCAACGCCGTCCTTCCCAGGCGCCCGCCCCCGGCGGGCGCCTTTTTTGTGCCCGGACCGGCGCGCCGCGCGTCTTTGCGCTTAACCTAGACTCCCGCCGCGCTCATGGTTCAGGCTTTCAACTTTCCCTTCCACGCCTTCAACTTCCTCCTCGATGGCCGATCTTATCGTCAACGGCGGCAAACCCCTCTCCGGCACCATCACGCCGTCGGGCAACAAGAACTCCGCGCTGCCCATCCTCTGCGCCACGCTCCTCACCGACGCGCCCGTGCGGCTGGTCAACGTCCCCGCCATCACCGACGTCGACAAGCTCGTCGCCTTTTTTTCCGAGCAGGGCTCCCGCATCGTCTGGGACAAGTCCGCGGGCACGATGACCCTCGACCACTCGGGCTTCGACGGCGCCCGCCTGCAGGGTGAGCTGCCCTCCGGCATGCGCTCGTCCGTGCTGCTGTTCGCGCCGCTGCTGCAGCGGCTGAAGCGGATCGCCCTCCCGACCAACGCCAAGGGCTGCTCCCTCGGCATCCGCGAGCTCGACCCCCACCTGGAGATCCTGGAAAAACTCGGCGCGAAGGTGTCGCACAACGGCAACCTCACGCTGGCGCTGAAGGGCCGCTTCCGCGGCGCCCGCCACTGGCCGGACTACATGTCGGTCACCGCCACGGAGAACTTCGTCATGGCCGCCGTCCTCGCCGAGGGCACCTCGACCCTGCTCAACGCCGCCAGCGAGCCCCACGTGCAGGACCTCTGCGGGGTCCTCGTCGGCATGGGCGCCCAGATCTCCGGCCTGGGCACCAGCCAGCTCACCATCACCGGCGTGAAGCGCCTCGCCGGCGGCACCTTCACCATCAACACCGACTACCACGAGGTCGTCACCTTCCTCGCCCTCGGCGCCATCACCGGCGGCGAGGTCAAGGTCCGCCACTCGCTGCCCCACCACTTCGACCTCATCACCCGCTCGTTTGAGAAGCTCGGGGTCCGCGTCGAGCACCGGGGCGACACCGCCCTCGTCCGGCGCCGGCAGCGGCTCGTGATCGAGGCGCCCTTCACCAGCAACCTGCTCCCGAAGATCGAGGCCGCCCCCTGGCCGTACTTCCCGGTCGACCTGCTGCCGTGCATGATCGCGCTCTCCGTCCGCGCCCAGGGCGCCATCCAGTTCTGGAACAAGGTGTACGAGGGCGGCTTCACCTGGATGCCCGAGCTGTCGAAGTTCGGCGCCCACGTCGTCGTGAGCGACCCGCACCGCATCATCGTCTTCGGCGACCGCCCGCTCCGCCCGGCGGTGGTGGACGCGCCCTACATCATCCGCGCCGCCGTCGCGCTCTACATGGTCGCCGCCAGCATCCCCGGCCGCTCGGTGGTGAAGAACGCCGACACGATCAAGCGCGCCCACCCGCACTTCGTCGAAAACCTCCGCAGCCTCGGCGCCGACGTCGAGTGGCAGTGAGCCCGGGCCCCCGCCGCGCCGGGCGCCCCGCCTCCCCTCCCCCCATGCCCGCCCCTGACTCCCCCAAAGGCCTCGGCTTCATCAGCAGCGCCCTCTCCGCCCCGGTCTCGCCCGCGGAGGCCGCGCTGCGGCCGCTCTCCTTCGCCGACTTCACCGGCCAGCTGAAGACCGTCGAGCGCCTGCAGGTCATGGTCGGCGCCGCCCGCAAGCGGGGCGAGGCCCTCAACCACATCCTCCTCTCCGGCCCGCCCGGCCTCGGCAAGACCACCCTCGCCTTCATCCTCGGCCACGAGCTCGGCAAGAGCGTCCGCGTCACCTCCGGCCCCGTGATCGAGAAGGCCGGCGACCTCGCCGGCCTGCTCACCAGCCTCGAGGAGGGCGACCTCCTCTTCATCGACGAGATCCACCGCATCCCCAAGACCGTCGAGGAGTACCTCTACTCGGCGATGGAGGACTTCCGGCTCGACATCATGATCGACCAGGGCCCCAACGCCCGCAGCGTCCGGCTCTCGATCCCGCGCTTCACCCTGATCGGCGCCACCACCCGCAGCGGCCTGCTCACCGCCCCGCTCCGCTCCCGCTTCACCCTCCAGACGCGGCTCGACTACTACGACCACCCCACCCTCGAGGGCATCGTCCGCCGCAGCTGCGGCCTGCTCCAGGTGGCGATCGACGAGCGCGGCGCGCGCGAGATCGCCACCCGCGCCCGGGGCACCCCGCGCGTCGCCAACAACCTCATCAACTTCATCCGCGACTTCGCCCAGGAGCGCGCGCAGGGGAAAATCACCCAGCCCGTCGCCGCCGCCGCGCTGGAGCTGCTGGAGATCGACGCCGCCGGGCTCGACGAGATGGACAAGCGCATGCTCCGCGTGATGGCGGAAAACTACGGCGGCAAGCCGGTCGGCATGAGCACCATCGCCGTGGCCGTCGGCGAGGAGGCCGAGACGCTCGAGGAGGTGCACGAGCCCTTCCTCATCCAGGAGGGCTACCTCCAGCGCACGCCCCAGGGCCGCCTGCTCACCGCCAAGGGCTACGCCGCCGTCGGCCTGAAGGCCGCGCTGGGCGAGCAGCCGAACCTGCTCTAGCCCGGCGGCCGGCCCCGCCGCCGGTCACAGCTTGAGCGTGATTTCCCGGCCCTGCTGCGACGAGGCGTAGACCGCCTCGAGGATGCCGATAACCTTGATCGTCTCGGTCCACGGCACCGGCGAGGGCTTGTGGTTCACCACGCAGTCCACGAACGCCGCGATCTCGTTCCAGTGCGGGTGCGGCACCTGCCCCGGGCTCTTTAACGTGCCCTGCGCGAAGGTGCCGTTGGTGACGGTGGCGAACTCCGCGCTCGGCCACTTCACCCCGCCCTTTTTCCCGAAGATCTGGGCGAGCAGCTCCTCGTCCTCCCCCTGGTGGCACATCCACGCGGCCTCGAGCTGGAGGGTCGCGCCGTTGTCAAAGTGCACGAGGCCCGCGGCAAAATCCTCGACGGAGTAGCGCGCGCGGTCCCACTCGCCCCACTGGTTGGGCATGGCGTGGCCCTTCGCGAAGACGGTCTTGGCCGTGCCGGAGACGCGCACGGGCTTGGGGAAGCCCATGAGCCAGAGGCCGAGGTCGAGGGCGTGCACGCCGATGTCCATGCACGGGCCGCCGCCGGCCAGCGCCGCGTCAATGAAGCCCGGCGAGGGCGGCAGCCAGGCGCGGCGCATGGCGCGGACGCGCGCATGATAGGCCTCGCCGAGGTTGCCGGCGTCCACCCACGCCTTCACCGCCACGCCGCCCTGGGTGAAGCGCTGGTGCTGCGCGGTCATGAGCTTGAGCTTCTTTTTGTCCGCGAGCTTGCCCATCGCGCGCACCTCCGCGGTCGTGACCGCGAGGGGTTTCTCGCAGAGGACGTGCACGCCCGCGTTCAGCGCCGCCAGGGCGGCGGGCGTGTGCACCTTGTTCGGCGTGCAGATGTCGACCGCATCCAGGCCGAGCTTCAGCAGGTCGCGGTAGTCCGGGAAGGTCGGCACGCCGCCGGCCGCCGCCGCCGCCTTGGCCGCCGTGGCCGCCGAGACGTCGGCGATCCCGACGATCTCAACCTCGGGGAGGTTTCTCCAGCCGGGGATGTGCACGGCCTGGGCAATGCCGCCGCCACCGATGATCCCGACGCGAAATTTACGTGTTTTCATGGGTTGTTGGTCCGTAAGCGAGGCGCACCCGGCCGGGCGCGACAACCACAAAGCACCCGCCGCCGCGCCGATCATTCACCGGCCGCCCGGCGCCCGCCGCTACAGGTCGCCCTGCTGCGGCCGGAGGATGATTTCCTCCACCACCGTCCGCCGCGACAGCCGGTAGATGTCGAGGAAGGCGCGCGCGACATCCGCCGCCGGCATCATCCGCGCCGCCGGCACCCCGCTCCCGTCCCAGGACGGTGTGCTCGTGGCGCCGGGGCAGACGCAGCAGACCCGCACGCCCTGCTCCTTCAGCTCCGCCCGCATCACCCGGGAGAGGCCCGTGACGCCGAACTTCGCCGCGCTGTAGCCGGCCCCGCCGGGATAGGCGATGAGCCCCGCGATGGAGCTCATGTTGAACACGTCGCCGCGGCCGCGCCGCACCATCGCCGGCACGAACGCCCGCGACACCAGGAACACGCTGCGGAGGTTGACCGCGATCAGGCGGTCGAACGTGGCCACGCTCATCGCCGTGAACGGCGCGCCGGTGAACTGGCCGGCGTTGTTGACCAGCACGTCCACCGCCCCGAAGCGCCGCGTCACCGCCGCGGCCAGCGCCGCGACCGCCGCCTCCGCCGTCACGTCGCAGGCAAAAATCTCGGCCGTCGCCCCCCGTTGCGCACAGGCCCGCGCCACCGCCTGCAGTTTCTTCGGGTTCCGCGCCACCAGCGCCAGCCGCACCCCGCGGATCTCCTGCGCCAGGACCCGCGCGATCGCGGCCCCGATCCCCTGCGACGCCCCGGTGATCAGCACGACCGGTTTCGCGGGCGGGGTCCGGCGGCGGGCGGGCAACGGGGACGGGCGGGGCATGGGAGCGGGGGGAAGGGGCGGGGCCGTTCGGCGGCACCGCCGCGGGCCATCATCCTCAGCACAGCAGCGAGCCGAAGTCCATGAAATCGGCCGTGAACCCGCCCGGCACGCCCTTGCAGATCACGCTCACCGCGTCGTGCGAGTGCAGCGACTCCAGGTGGGAGCAGGCGATCTGGAAATCCTTGATGCGCCGGTCGCCGTCGAACTCCCGGTAGAGCAGCCGGGCGGCGTCCTCGACAAACTTGAGGTGCGCGCCGTTGAGCTCGGCGAACGCCTGCTCGTCCTCGCGCTTCACCATCACCTGCGTCTCGGTCGGCAGCGCCCGGAGGCAGTGGGCGTGCACGTCCTCGACCCAGATCTTCCGGCCCTCGGCCTCCTCCAGCGTGATCCGCGCCTTGCTGCGCTGCGAGTGCGGCACCCCGTAGGTGGCGCGCCGGTCCCGCGCGTGCTCGGTGAGCTCCGCGGAGCACGGGCAGGCCGACGAGTAGACGTAGTCAAAGTGGATGAACCGGCGGTAGTGCCCGTCGCGGACCATCACGTCCTCGAAGGCCACGTCGTAGAACTGCCAGCCCTCCAGCCCGCTGCGCAGGCTCGGCCGCAGCATCGGGTACGAGAAGGCCACCTTCAGCCGCGCGGCCTTGCTGTCCACCTTGCGCAGGTAGGCCTGCAGGATCTTGCCCATCCACTCGCCGGTGATCACCCCGTCCTTGTGCTCGTAGAACGAGCGCATGATCCGGCTCATGTTGATCCCCTTCAGCTCGGCCTCCAGCGAGACCGTGCCCGTCACCTTGGTCTCCAGCGTGAGGGTCTTGCCGGCCTTGGTGCGGTACTTGAGCGGCAGGCGGAAATTGTGGATGCCCACCTGCTGGATCGGCACGTTCACCCCCTGGAGGGTGTCGTGCGCGGCCTCCATCATGTCCGGCAGCGTCGCGCGGTAGGCCGGGCTCGCCCGGAACCCGGCGGCGTAGGCGCGCTTGACCCGCGGCGGGGTGCCGTCCGCGGAGCGGTGGAGGTACATCGGTTTTTTCTTCATGTCGTTCGAGGGCGGGCGGCTCAGCCCCGGGCGCCGGGACCCGCCTGGGCGGCGGGGGCGGTCCGGGCGGCGCCGCCGCCGGGTTAGCGGGCGGCCGGGCCGGGCCCGAAATACTCGGCAAAGTTGCGCGGGGTTTCGTAGAGCCGGACGCAGTGCAGCCGGCCGGCGTCGAGGTGGGGCTCGATTTCGTTCCAAAAGGCGATCACGAGATTCTCGGTCGAGGGGTTGATGCCGCGCAGGAAGGGCACCTCCTCGTTCAGGTTGCGGTGGTCGCACGGGCCCACCACCGCCCGCTGCAGGATCTGCTTCAGCGCGCCGAGGTCCATCACATAGCCGGTCGCCGGGTCGGGCTGGCCGCGGAGGGTGACCTCCAGGACGTAGTTGTGGCCGTGGCCGCGCGGGTTGGTGCAGAGCCCGTACTGCGCGCGGTTCCACCGCTGGCTCTTCGCCGGGTTGTGGAGCCGGTGCGCCGCGTTGAAATGCACCTGGCGCGTGATGAAGACGGTGCCCGCCAGCACCCGCGGGGGGCGGGGGGAGCGGGGGCGGCGGCGGTTGGGCGAGGACGGCATGCGCGGGGGCAAGCGAAGCCATCCGCGCCCCAGCGTCAACTCGGGGACCCCACTATTTCCGCCGGCCACCGCGTGGAAACAAATTGAATCGCCCCGCGCCTTGTTCTGACTGGGGGCCGCCCCATGAACATCCGCAAGGCCCTGATCACCGCGGCCAATCCCCACCAGCGCCAGCTGCCCCTGCAAATCCTGGTCGGCCTGCAGGGCGAGCCCAAGTCCGCCCTCCAGCTCATCCTCGAGGAGGCCGGCGGCGCCGGGATCGAGGAGTTCTGCGTCGTGGTCTGCCCCGGGGACGAGCCGGCCTACGCCGCGGCCTGCGGCCCGCTGCGCGACCGCGTCCGCTTCGCCGTCCAGCCGGAGCCGCGGGGCTACGGCCACGCCGTGCTCTGCGGCCGCGAGTTCTGCGGGGACGGCCCCTTCCTCCACCTGGTCGGGGACCACCTCGCCGTCGCCACCGGCCCGGTCAGCTGCGCCCGCCAGCTGCTCGACATGGCGGTCGCCGAAAACTCGCCCGTCTCCGCCGTCCAGCCCACCCGCGAGCACCTGCTGACGTCCTTCGGCGCCGTCGGCGGCAAGCTCGTCGGCCGGGACCTCCCGCTCTACCAGGTGGAGGCGGTGCTGGAGAAGCCGACGCCCACCGTGGCCGAGCAGGAGCTGCTCGTGCCCGGCCTGCGCGCGGGCTTTTTCCTCTGCTTCTTCGGCCTGCACGTGCTCGACGCCGACATCTTCGGCCTGCTGGCGCGGCTCCTCGCCACCGCGCCGGACCAGCGCCTCAGCCTCTCCCCCGCCCTGCACGCCCTCGCCGCGCAGCGGCGCTACCTGGCCCTGGCGGTCGCGGGCCAGCGCTACGACCTCGGCGCGCCCTACGGCCTGCTCTACGCGCAGCTCGCGCTCGCGCTCGCCGGCCGCGACCGCGACCCGGTGCTGACGCAGCTGGTCGAGCTGCTCGCCCAGCGCCCCCACTGAGCCATGGCCGGCCGCCTCACGGACCTCATCAGCAGCGCCGATCCCGCGCTGCGCGACCTGCCCATGGACCAGTGGTGCGCGGGGCGGCCGCTGGCCGACCTGCTGGCCGCCGCGGCCGAGCTCGACGCCTACCGCAAGCACGAGGGCAACCTCTACCACCGCGTGCGCGCGCTCTTTTTCCTCAGCGCCCTGCACCGCTACCACCTGCCGGCCTGCCCCGCGCTGCCCCGCGCCGGCCGCCTCCCCCACGCCGCCTTCACCCACCAGCTGGAGCGCCGCTTTGAGGAGGCGATCGCGGCCCTGCAGCGGGCCGCCGCGGCCGCCGGCCCGAGTGAGACCCTGTGCAGCGCGCTCGCCGCGGCCTACCACGCCCTCGCCTTCCAGACCCTCGCCGACCAGGTCCGCCGCACCGTGCGCTCCACCCGCGGCAACGCCTGGATGTTCCGCCTCGGCCACCCGCTCGACCAGCCCCTGCGCGTGCGGCCCGAGCTGCTGGCGCGCGCCGACCCGGCCGGCCCGCGGCCCCTCCTGCGGGAAACCACCCCGGTGCGCATGGACCTCACCCACTGCGGCTGGAGCGACATCTTTTTCCTCGGCATGGACTTTCCCGAGGGCGCCCGCGTGCTCAACGTCTCGATCGACCTCGGCGTGCACGGCCGCGACCGCGCCCCGCAGCCGCCGATCGAGGCGTACTTCCGCGTGATCGACGAGCCCGTCCTCCGCCTCGCCAGCGTCGACCTCGAGGCCGAGGCCCGCCTCGAGACGATCGAGGAGGTCTTCGACTTCGGCCGCGACTACCTCGGCCTGCTCAAGGCCGCGGTGATCGCGTCCGGCATCGTCCCGCCCGGGATCGAGCGCTCCGGCACCCGGCTCGCCGACCTGCTCGGGCGCATCTTCGGCCCCGGCCGCGGCTGCGAGCTCGTCAGCAACGTCAACCAGATCCCCAAGGGCTCCCGGCTCGCCGTCTCGACCAACCTCCTCGGCGCCCTCATCGCGGTGTGCATGCGGGCCACCCGCCAGATCGCCGCGCTCACCGGCCCGCTCCCGGAGGGCGAGCGGCGCCTCGTGGCCGCCCGCGCCATCCTCGGCGAGTGGCTCGGGGGCTCGGGCGGCGGCTGGCAGGACTCCGGCGGCCTCTGGCCCGGCCTCAAGCTCATCACCGGCGTGCCCGCCCGGCCCGGCGACGCCGAGCACGGCATCAGCCGCGGCCGCCTGCTGCCCGGGCACACCCTGCTCGGCCCCGACCGCGTGCCGCCCGCCGCCCGCGCCCGGCTCGCCGCCTCCCTCGTCCTCGTCCACGGCGGCATGGCCCAGAACGTCGGCCCGATCCTCGAGATGGTGACCGAGAAATACCTCCTGCGCGGCGCGGCCGAGTGGGCGGCCCGGCACCGCGCCATCGCCACGCTCGACCAGATCCTCGACCTGCTCACCCGCGGCGACATCCGCGCGCTCGGCCGCGCCCTGACGGAAAACTTCACCGGGCCGCTCCAGACCATCATCCCCTGGGTCACCAACCTCTACACCGAGCGGATCATCGCCGAGGCCCGGCGCGAGTTCGGGGACGACTTCTGGGGCTTCTGGATGCTCGGCGGCATGTCGGGCGGCGGCATGGGCTTCATCTTTGCGCCCGAGCGCCGGGCCGCCGCCCAGGTCCGGCTGCAGGCCATCATGCTCGCCGCCAAGCGCGACCTGCAGTCGGCCCTGCCCTTCGCGATGGACCCCGTGGTCTACGACTTTGCGGTCAACGAGACCGGCACCACCGCCGAGCTGCACGCGGACGCCGCCGCCCTGCTGCCGGTGGGGTATTACCGGCAGACCCTGCCGGCCCTGCTGCGGCGGGAGGCCCGCGAGCTCACCGGGCGCGAGCGCACCGACCTGCAGCAGTTCACCCGCGCCGCGCAGACCCGGCCCGAGTTTGCCGCCGCCCTGCCCGCCCTGCTCGAGCGCCTGCTGCCCGCGGACGCCGCCGGCGCCGCCGGCGCCCGCCCGCTCGACGCCCTGCTCGCCGCCCACGGCTTCGACCGGGCGCAGCACGAGCAGATCCGCGGCGACCTGCGCGCCGGCCGCATCGGCCTCGCCAGCAACCGGCTGCCCGCCACCACCCGCATCGAGGACGTCCGCCCGGAGGACCTCACCCCCCTGACGGGCGAGCACGCGGAGTTCCGCCGCGCCGGCGCCGCGGCGCTGCGCCGCGGCGAGGTGGCCGTGGTGACCTACGCCGCCGGGGTGGGCAGCCGCTGGACCCAGGGGGCCGGCGTGGTCAAGGGCCTGCACCCCTTCGCCCGCTTCGCCGGCCGCCACCGCAACTTCATCGAGGTGCATCTGGCCAAGACCCGCCGCGCCGCCCGCGAGGCCGGGGCGGTGATCCCCCACGTCTTCACCACCAGCTACCTCACCCACGCCCCGCTCGAGCAGTTCCTGCGCCCGCTCGCCGGGGACCGCTGGGAGCGCGAGGTCTGGCTCTCCCCCGGCCGCTCCATCGGCCTGCGGCTCGTGCCCACCGTGCGCGACCTGCACTTCGCCTGGCAGGAGACCGCCCAGCAGCGGCTCGACCAGCAGCAGGAAAAAGTCCGCGAGAGCGTGCGCGCCGCCCTCACCGGCTGGGCCCGCAGCCAGGGCGAGGGCGCCGACTACACCGACAACCTCCCCGGCCAGTGCCTCCACCCGGTCGGCCACTGGTTCGAGATCGCCAACCTCCTCAAGAACGGCGTGCTCGCCCGCCTGCTGGCCGCCCAGCCCCAGCTCCGCACCCTGCTGGCGCACAACATCGACACCCTCGGCGCCACGCCCGACCCGCTCGGGCTCGGCTGGTTCCGCGCCAGCGGCGCCACCCTCGGCTGGGAGGTCATCGCCAAGCGCTGCGAGGACCACGGCGGCGGGCTCGCCCGCGTGGACGGGCGCGTCCGCCTCGTCGAGGGCCTGGCCCTGCCGCAGGAGGAGGACGAGTTCCGGCTGTCCTATTACAACACCAACACCTGCTGGATCGAGATCGACCGCCTGCTCGCCCTCTTCGGCCTCGTGCGCGGCGACCTGGCGGACGCCGGGAAGACCGCGGACGCGGTGCGCGCCCTCGCCGCCCGCATGCCGACCTACGTGACGATCAAGGAGGTCAAGAAGCGCTGGGGCCAGGGCCAGGAGGACGTCTATCCCGTCGCCCAGTTCGAGAAGCTGTGGGGCGACCTGACCGGGCTGGCGGAATGCGCCAGCGCCTTCGCGCTCGTGCCGCGGGCCCGCGGCCAGCAGCTCAAGGACCAGGGGCAGCTCGACAGCTGGCAG
>CAIKTR010000008.1 GCA_903830425.1 uncultured Opitutia bacterium | reverse complement strand
TATTTCGGCGTCAGGTAGTAGTTGGCGCCGACAGTCACCACGCCGGCGAGCACCACCACGAAGATGATGATCTGGAGCGGGAGGCGGTTGGCCGACTGGGGAAAGAGTTTCGACATGGTCCGTGGGGGCCGTTCAGCCGGGGCTCAGGCGACCGGGTCGCGGCGGGCGACGGCGCGGGGGTCGGGGCGCAGGGTAAACCCGGCGGCGGACGGGGCCGGGCTGGACGGGGCCGCGGCGGGCTTCGCGAGCACACTCGGGGCGAGGCCGGCGACGGCCAGGAGCCCGGTCAATTTGGCTAGGAAGTGCTTTCGCGTTGAAGGGTCGTGGCTCACGGTTCGTCGTTCAATGGTTATACTCGCGGTCGAAACAAGGAGGCGGCGTTTCGGTTGTAAACAAAAATTCCGGGAGATTTTTCGTCGCAATCACCACCCCGCCGGGGAAAGGGGAAATTCGAAAGGCGAAAAGCGGAAACCTAGCCTCTCCTAGGCTGGTTAGGGCGGAGTTCCTTTTCGCCTTCCGCTTTCCGCTTTCCGCTTTTCTTTGTCTGAAATCGCCCCGCGATTTCAGACAAAGAGCCCATCCCGCATCGGGCGGACGGCGTCGCAGCGCTGGGCGATCTCCGGGTTGTGGGTGACGAGGACCACCGCCTGGCCGTGGTCGCGGGCCAGCCGCGTGAGCAGGTCGAACACCATGGTGGAGTTTTTGACGTCCAGATTGCCGGTCGGCTCGTCGGCGAGGATGATCGCCGGCTCGTTCGCCAGCGCCCGGGCCACCGCCACACGCTGCTGCTCGCCGCCGGAAAGCTGGGTTCCGAGGCGGTGGGTCTTGTCCCCCAGCCCGACCGACGCCAGCAGCTGGTGCGCCCGGTCCGTCATCGCCGCCGGGGTGAGTTTGCCGAGCTTGCGCATCGGCATCATCACGTTTTCCAGCGAGGTGAACTCCAGCATCAGAAAGTGGAACTGGAACACGAAGCCGATGTGCGCCCCGCGGGCGGCGGTGCGGGCATGGTCGTCGTTGTTGGACATGACCTGCCCCTTGATCGCGATTTCGCCGGCGTCGGGCTGGTCGAGGAGGCCGAGGAGGTAGAGCAGCGTACTTTTGCCGCAACCGGACGGTCCGACGATGGCATAGACCTGCCCGCGGCGGGCCTCAAACGAGACACCCTTCAGCACATGGACGCGCCCCTCCCCTTGCCCGAGGTGGCGGTGCAGGTCCGTGCAGCGCAGGGCGATGGCGCCGGCGTCGCCGGCGCCAGGAGAAGGGAGAAGGGAGGAGGGAGAAGGGTTCATGACAGGGCAGGAGATGAACGGAGAAAGGAGCAGGGAGCAAGGAGCAGGGAAAGCCTAGCCGAATTTCTCCCTCCGCACGGCAATAAATCGGGCTAGCCGCCGGGATAGCTGCTTGGCATCGGCGATCAATTCGTCCGCTTGAGCGGGAGGGATCAATTCGACGCGGCGGGCGAGGCAGGCCTGTGAGCGCACCTCGCCGCAGGAGCCCTTGGCGATGATGAGAAAGCGGATGAACTCCGCATTGGAATCACGCTCGTAGCCCTCGGCGATGTTCGAGGAAATGGAGATCGCGGCCCGCTGCATCTGATCCCGCATTCCAAAGTCCCGGCACTCACGCATGAGTTTATAAACCTTGGCCGCCAGCTCAATCGCCTCACCCCAGACCTCCAGATTCTCGAAAGTATCGTTGTTCATATAGCCCTGCCTCCCTCTTCTTCTTCCTCCTGCCCCTTGCCCCCTGCCCCTCTTCCTGCCCCCTGCTCCCTTCTCCTTTCTCCAGCGCGGCCTCGCCGCGCTACTGCGCCGTGCCGCGGACGATGTCGCCGGGCTCGAGCCGGGCCGCGCGCCGGGCCGGGATGATGCTGGCCGCCATCACCATGATCGCCGCCGTGACCACCGCCTCAACATAGTGCCAGCCATTCCAGGACACCTGGAACGTTTCGGTCTTGAAGATGCCGTTGATCGGCAGCGGGATGCGTGAAACCAGAAAGGTCCCCGCCCCGCCCACCAGCGCGCCGGCAAACGCCCCGATCACGAGCACGATCCCGGCCTGCCAGAGGAAAATCCGCGTGATGTCGCTCCGCTCATAGCCCATCGAGCGCAGGATCGCGATGTCCTTGGTCTTCTCGAGGACGATCATCGCCAGGGTGTTGAACATCGCCAGCCCGGCGATGAGCGTGAAGACCGACACCGTGATCGCCGAGGACACGCTCAGCGCGCGAAACGCCGACAGCCAGGCCTTCTCGCGGTACTGCCACGGGCGGGCGCTGTGCTTCAGCACTTCCTGCATCTGGAACGCATCCGCCGGCGCCCGGTCCTTGTCGAAGAGGTTAACCTGGATGAAGGTCACGCCGATCGGCTTTTTTAGCAGCGAACGGGCCTCGGGCAGGTGCACGTAGACGCGGGTCTTGTCGATGTCGGACACGCCGGTCTCGTAGATGGCGCTGACCCGGTAGCGGCGCAGTTGCCCCTGGGCGTCGAGTACGAAAGAGTTGCCCACCTCCAACTCGAGCCGGTCGGCGAGCACCTTGCCCACGAGCGCGCCAGTCGGGGATTCACGGAGGGCCGCCAGGCTCCCCTGCACGATCTGGTGCTGCAGATCCGAGACCTTCAGGTGAGAATCCAGGTCGATGCCGAACACCTGGGCGCTCTCGTTCTTGAAGGAGCTGCGGATCACCACCGTGCCCCGCAGGACCGCCGAGGTGCCCGAGACGTTCGCAAACTGGCTCAGCCCGCTGACCACCAACTTCGGTTCCTCGACCCCCTCGATGTACTTCACGCCTTCCCGGTGGCTGATCAGGAAATCCGACCCGCCGCCGGCGTGCATGCTGCGCAGCGTGTCCTGCATCTTGTCCTCCACCCGCAAAGCGCCGTCGGTGCCGAGGATCGTCTTGATGAAAAAGTCCTCAAACCCGCTCGTGGTCGCCTGCGTCACGATGAAGAGCCCGACGCCCAGCACCGTGCAGGACAGGCTCATCAGCATGGCGCGTTTCTTCGCCGTGAGGAAACGGAAGGCGATGTGCAGGTTCGGCGACATGGAGTGCTCGGACTTAAGCGCGAAGGCGCGAAGCTGCAAAGGGCAAGGCCGCGAAGAATTCCGGACTTGAGATCGGGCTTCGCGCCCTTGGCGGCTTTGCGGTTAAAATCATCCGTGGATATGGATAAACGGCATGCGTCCGAGCAGGACCGGGCGGCGGCCGCCTATTTGACCAGCGTGGTGCGCACGCGGTCGCCGTCGCGGAACTGGTCGAGCTCCTCGACAACCACCAGGTCGCCCGGCACGAGGCCCTTGGTGACTTCCGCGATGTTGAGGCTGACATAGCCCACCTCGACCTTGCGCAGTTGGACGCGGCCGTTTTCCACCACATAGACGTTGGTGCCGAAGAGCGCGCGGCGCGGGATCAGCGCCTGGGCGTCCCGGGAGCCTACGATCACGTTGACCTCGCCCGTGAGGCCCGGGACAAGCACCTCCGGCGGGCACTTGACCTCAAGCAGGATCGGGTACCGCTGGGTCTCGGCGTCGGCCGTCGGGAGGATCTTCACCACCGTGGCATCATAGGTGGCGTTTTCACGCCCGAGGAAGCGGACCGTCGCCTTCAGCCCGAGGCGGATGTCGGCAAAGTTCTCCTGGCTGATCTTGGCCTCCACTGCGCGGCTCGTCGTGATCAGGGTGGCGATCGGGACGTTGGGATTGATCAGGTCGCCCGGACGGGCGTACACGAGCGAGACGACGCCGTCGAACGGGGCCGTGATCGTCATCTTGTCGCGCTGCCGGCGCTTGACCTTGAGCGTGTTCTGAAAATTGGCGATTTCCTGCTTCCGGGCGACGTTCTCGAGGGCGAGCCGCTGCTCGATCTGCTTGACCAGGCGGCGCTGTTTTTCGAGTTCGCCGGGGGCGTAGTTGCCGGCCTTGGTGAGGCGCTCGAAGTTTTCCAGGTTCTCGGTGGCGGACTCGAGTTCGAGCTTGATGGCGGAGCCGACGGCGATGCGCTGCCGGGCGGCCTCGTAGTCGCTCTCGATCCGCTCGATCTCCAGGTTGAGATCGCCCGGGTCGATCTGCGCGAGGATCGCGCCGGTCGCCACCTTGGCGCCGGGATCGAGCTCACACCGGAGCAGGCGCCCGCCGATCTCGCTCTTCAGCTCCATCTGGAACTCCGCCTGCACGGTGACGCTGCCCGACACGGCATTCGTCGCGCGGCCCTTGGTCACGGCAGAGACCTGGGCCTCGGTCTTGAGGACCGCCAGCAGGAGCACGATGGCCGCGACTAGCGCGGCGACGGCAAACAGCCATTTTTTCATGGGTTGTGTCCGGGAAGGTTAGCGAGCGCGGGATCTTCCAGCATCTGGGAGAGGAAGTCACCGGTCTTGGAGAGGTAGTCGCTGCGCGCGTTGTAGGCGCCGATCTGCGAGTCGAGGTGGCTGAGCCGCGAGCCATTGAGCTCCGCCTCGGAAATCAGACCGCGGCGCAGGTCCTCCTCGCGGGCGTTGATGCCGCCCTGGCTCGCGCCGAGCAGACGGTTCGCGAAGTCCATGCTGCGGGCCGAGAAGTCGAGCTGCTTCAGGGCGCTGCGGGTCGAGTCGCTGAGGTTGCGGAGGGCGTCCTCGTAGGCCTGCTCCATCTGCTGGCGGCGCAGGAGCGAGGTGGCGACGGCGGAGCGGGCGGAATACCCATCGAAGATCGACCAGTTCAGCGACACCCCGGCGTAGGTGGACTGGGTCTTGATTCGCTGCGTGACGTAGGCGGAGTAGCTCTGTTCGTCCTGGCTCACGCCGATGATCATGTTCAGCTTCGGCTTCAAGCGGGTCTTGGCGATCTGGTAGTTCAGCTTCTCGATCTCGAGCTGGTCGCGGAGGGACTCGAGGTAGTACGACTTGGGCTCCTTGTGGGAACGATAGCTGGCAAAGAGGGCCGCGAGGGTGTCGGGCGCGGGGGTGAACGCCGGGATCTCGGACGGGACCTGGGCGTCAGCCAAAGCCGGGGTACCGCTGAGCTTGGACAAGGTGAGCTTGGCGTTCTCGTAATCCTCGGCGGCCCGGTCGGTGGCGAGGAGGGCCTGGTCGCGGGTCAGCTGAGGCGTGAACAGTTCAGCGCCGCCGAGGACCTTCTTCTCGACCTTGGTCTGGGCGATGGCGAACTGGTCCTGGGCGATGGCAAGGTACAGCTGGGACCGGGCGTAGGCCATTTTGCGGATGATGACCGAGAGGTAGAGGTTGCGGATTTCCTGCACGAGCAGGCGGTAGGCCTCCGCGGTCTGGCCCTCGGTGACTTTCTTGCTCAGCACGCCGATGCGGGTGTTACTTTCGAGGGCGCCCCAGTGGTAGAGCGGCTGGTTGAGGCTCACGCCGTAGGCAGATTTTTTCGTGGTGGTCGGTGCGGGAAGATCTGCGCGGTCATCGCGTTCCCACGGGTAATGCGAATAGTAGCCGCCGACGTAGGGCAACTGCCCGGCCCGTGCGGCGATGCGACTCTGCTCGGCGATGGCGTTCTCCGCGTTGCGGGAGATCATGCGCGGGGACTGCTTGACCGCGGTTTCCAGCATGGCCTTGAGGTCGGGGAAGAAGTTCTCCGGCAGCGGGAGCGAGGCAGCCTCCCGGGTTTGGGCGTGGCCGGAGGTGAGCAAAGCGCCCAGGGTGATCCCGAGGGAGAGGAGGCGGAGTGAGCGGATCATGAGAGGAAAAGCGGGGCGGCGACAGCCGTAGGATGTTAGGGACGCGGGTCGGAACAGAAGGACGCCCGGGAGCGGTGCTAGTTCCGCCGTAAGTGATCTAAGGCCATCGCGAACAACTGCCAGCGCAAGCCCAAAGTCCCCCACCCGGCCCTACTGGGCCGGGAATGAGGAGGTGAAATCCGAAACTCGAAATCCGAAAGCCCGCGAACCCCCGGCCCGGCTGGGCCGAGAAGGCAGAGGGGGGAAAGCGAAAGTCGAAAAGCGGAAAGCGAAAACCTAACATCACCCGCGCCGAAGGCGCCCTCCCTTTCCGCCCAATTTCTTCTTTTCAGCGGCTTCCGCCTTCCGCTTTTCGCTTTCCGCTTTTCCGCTTTTCCGCTTTTCCGCTTTTCCGCCGCGCCTTCCGCCTTTCGCTTTTCCGCCGCGCCTTCCGCCTTCCGCTTTTCCTCCTCCGCCTTCCCTCCCCGCCCCGTTTCTTCTTTCTACTTTCCCCCAATTTCTTCTTTTCAGCGGCTTCCGCCTCCTTGCCTTACAACTATTCCTGTTTACCGTGCATATGCACGCTTGACGGGAAGCTGGAGCCTCGGACATGCTTTATCCATCCAATCGTGATCCTGTCTTTCGCTGATGGACCAACCGAAGCCCTTTGGCTCGGTCACCG
>CAIKTR010000007.1 GCA_903830425.1 uncultured Opitutia bacterium | reverse complement strand
GCTCCCGCCGGCCTGCATCTGCTGCAGCGCGGGCCGGGCCACCAGCGGGAAAAGCCCCATCTCCAGGCCGTCAAACATCCAGCCCAGCAGGGCGGCCGCGAGGGTGAGACGCAGCGTGCGGGCAGTCGCGGGGGCAGGGGCGGGGGCGGGCGCGGGGTGGGGCATCGGGGCGTCCGACCAAGCCAGAGCCGTGGACGGGGCGCAAGGTTGCGGGTGGCCGCACCCCGGTCAGCCGGCCGTCGCGGGACCGTCGGCGGGCGGGGCCTCCGCCGCCAGCACGCGCTCGATGGCCTCCCGCAGCTGCTGGAGCGTGAAGGGCTTGGCGAGCGTGCAGGACGCGCCGAGCCGGCGGGTGAGGTCGAGGTAGAGGTCGGAGCCTTCCAGCCCGCCCGACATGGCGATGATCCGGAGCGTGGGAAATTCGCGGTGCAGGATCTTGATGGTCTCCATGCCCTCCTGCTCCGGCATGACCATGTCCGTGATCACGAGGTCGACGGGGTCGGCCCGGTACGCCTCCACGCCCTTCCGGCCGTTGTTGGTCTGGGTCACCTGGTGGCCGGCGTGGGTCAGGCTCTTCACGATGATCCCCCGGAGGGTGTCGTCGTCGTCGATGATCAGGATGCGGGCCATGGCGCGGGTGGGGGAATGACGGAAGAGGGCGGGTCGCAATCTCGGCGGGGTCGGGCCGGGGGGCAATGTTCAATCTCAGCCGGCTGGCCCCGGGCCGGGCCCCTACCGGTTCAGCAGGGCGGCGACGCGGGTGCGGCCGTGCACGCCGAGCTTGGCGAAGACCGCGGCGAGCTGGGTCTTGATCGTCAGGGGGCTGCGCCGCAGCTCCGCCGCGATCTCGGTGGTGCGCAGGCCCTCGCGCACCCGCATGGCGACCTCGCGCTCCCGCTCGGTCAGCCGCCCGAGCAGCGCCACGGCGCCGGGGGACAGCGGCCGGTGCCGGTCGCCGCGCGGCCGGCGGTAGTCGAGGTGAATGTGAAACGCGGCCGGCTGGCCGCCGCCCGGCGTGTGCCACCGGATGCGCGCATGCAGCCCGCGCGCATGGTCGCTCACCACCTGGGGCGGCCCGGCGCGCCCGGTCGCGCCGTCGGCCAGGGCCCGGCAGGCGTCGAGCAGCGGCGCCGGCACGCGGAAGGCCCGGCGCGCGCGCAGGGCGGCCGCGCGCCGCTCCCCGTGGTTCCACACCGCACAGGCGCGCGCCGCCTCGGCATTGCACCACAGCGGCTCCAGGCCGGGGTCCAGCAGCAGCAGGCCCACCGGCACCTCCTCCAGCATGGCGAGGGTGTGCGCGAGCAGCGCGACGGGTTGGGCGGGCGGGGTCAGTCCGGGCACCCCGGGAGACTGGCGCCCCGCCGCCGGCGGCGCAAGACGGCGGTTTACTCCCTTTGGCCGAGGCGCCCGCGGCCGCGGGTCGTTCTCGCCAGGACGCGCCCCGCCCCCCACCGTGCCGGGGCCGCCCCGCCCATGCGCCTCGACTTCACCGCCCTCTCGCCCCGCACCGCCTACCAGTGGATGGCCTCGACCATCGTCCCCCGGCCGATCGCCTGGGTCTCGACGATCTCCGCCGACGGGCGCCCCAACCTGGCCCCCTTCAGTTTCTTCCAGGGGGTCTGCGCCCACCCGCCGACGCTCCTGTTCGTGCCGGTGAACAACCGCCAGGGCGGGAAGAAGGACACGGTGCGCAACATCGAGGCGGTCCCGGAATTCGTGGTGAACCTCGTCTCGCACGCCCTCGCCGAGCAGATGAACGCCACCGCGGCGCAGCTGCCCCACGGGGACAGCGAGTTTGAGCGGTTCGGCGTGGCCGCCGCGGCGTCCGAGCAGGTCCGCCCGCCCCGCGTCGCCGCCGCCCCGGTGGCGTTCGAGTGCCGGCTCCATCAGATTGTGAACATCGGCGAGGGGCCGCTCGCCGCCCACGTCATCTTCGGCCGCATCCTCGCCGCGCACGTCCGCGACGACGTGCTCGGCGCCGACGGCCTGCCGGACGCCGGCCGGCTGGACCTGATCGGCCGCCTGGGGGGCGAGGACTACACCACCACGCGCGACCACTTCTCCCTGGTCCGTCCGGACTAGCCCCGGCGTCCGCCCACCCGCCGCCGGGTAAAATTTCACCCGCCGCGCCGGCTCGACACGGAGGTTTCCCGTTCCTAGAGCTTCCCTCGGATTTAGGATTCATCCCCTCGGATTTCGGATTTTTACCTTCGGATTTTCCCCCACCCATGTCCCCCTCCGACACCGTCATCCTCGCCGCCACCCGCACGCCGCTCGGCTCCTTCCAGGGCGCGCTGGCCGCGGTGCCGGTGTCGCGACTCGCGTCGGCGGCGATCCAGGGCGCGCTGGCGCAGGCGGGGGTCCCGGCGGCCGACATCACCGACGTCCTGCTCGGCCATGTGCTTCCGGCCGGCCAGGGCCAGGCGCCCGCCCGCCAGGCCGCGCTCGCGGCGGGGCTGCCGCCCGCGGTGCGCACCCTTGCGGTCAACAAGCTCTGCGGCTCCGGCCTGCAGGCGATCCTCCAGGGCCGCCAGGCCCTCGCCGCGGGCGACGCGACCCTGGTCGTGGCCGGCGGCATGGAGAACATGAGCGCCGCGCCCTACCTGCTGCCCAAGGCGCGCGACGGCTACCGGCTCGGCCACCAGCAGGTGGTCGACTCGCTGCTCCACGACGGCCTGTGGGACCCGCACTACAACCTCCACATGGGCAGCTGCGCGGAGCGGTGCGCCGCCCGGTACGGCTTCACGCGGGAGCAGCAGGACGCGTATGCCAGCGCCAGCTTCCGGCGGGCCAACGCGGCCCAGCAGGACGGCCGGCTCGCGGCGGAGATCACGCCGGTCGAGCGGCCCGGCGCCAAGGGCGGCGGGACCCGGGTGGAGCACGACGAGGGCCCGGCGAAGGTGAACTACGACAAGCTCCCGACACTGCGCCCCGCCTTCGACCCCGAGGGCACGATCACCGCCGCCAACGCCTCCACCCTCAACGACGGCGCCGCCGCGCTGGTGCTCACGACCGCCGCGACGGCGGCGGCGCGCCACCTCCGGCCGCTCGCGCGGATCGTGGCGAGCGGCGCCCACGCCCAGGATCCCCTCTGGTTCACCACCGCCCCGGTGCCGGCCGCCCGGGCCGCGCTGGCCCGCGCCGGCTGGCAGGTCGGCGACGTCGACCTCTGGGAGGTCAACGAAGCCTTCGCCGTGGTGCCGCTGGCGTTCATGCAGGAGCTCGGGGTGCCGCACGAGCGGCTCAACGTCCGCGGCGGCGCGATCGCGCTCGGCCACCCGCTCGGCGCCAGCGGCGCGCGCATCGTGGTCACCCTGCTCGCCGCGCTGCGGGAGCGCGGCCTCCGGCGCGGGGTCGCCGCCATCTGCATCGGCGGCGGCGAGGGCCTCGCCATCTGCGTGGAACTGCTGTGAACCCGCCCCGGTCCCCCGTGTTCGCCCCCTGTCGCCCCCGCCCCGCCCGCCCCGCGGACCGGCGCGGCTAGCCCCGATGTCTGCCGTTCTCTGGCGCCCCGAGGACCACGCCTGGACCCGCGAGTCCCATCTCGCGCGGTTCCTGGCGCAGCACGGCTTCGCCACCTACGAGGAGCTGCACGCCGCCTCGGTGCGGGACACCGGGTGGTTCTGGGACGCGGCGCTGCGGGACATGGGGGTCGAGTGGTTCCGGCCCTACACGCAGGTGAAGGACGAGTCGCGCGGGATCGCGTGGACGCGGTGGTTTCTCGGCGGCGAGGTGAACCTGGCGCACAACTGCGTCGACCGGCACGTGCGCGACGGCCACGGGGCGGAGCCCGCGCTGTATTACGAGGCCGATTCCGACCGGCCGGAGGAGCGCCGGGCGTGCACCTTTGCGGAGCTGAAGGCGGCGGTGGACGCGGCGGCCGGCGCGCTCCAGGCCCGGGGGATCGGCCGCGGCGACAGCGTGGCGCTCTACGCGCCGATGCGGATCGAGACGGTCGTGGTGATGATGGCGTGCTTCAAGCTCGGGGCGCGGTTCGTGCCCATTTTCTGCGGCTACGGCGAGAGCGCGGTGGTGGAGCGCCTGGCCTCGTGCCAGGCCCGCCTGCTCTTCGCGGTCGAGCACCTGCACCGCCGAGGCAAGGCGGTGGCCACCGGCGCGATCGCCCGCGCCGCCGCCGCCCGCGTGCCCAGCGTGCAGGGCGTGGTCGACTGCGCCGGGCCGGGCTGGGCGGACTTCCTGCGCGGCGCGGCGCCCCAGACCGACTGCGTGTCCACCGCGGCCGAGGAGCCCTGCCTGATCCTCTACACCAGCGGCACGACCGGCCGCCCCAAGGGCACCGTGCACACCCACGCCGGCTGCCTCGCCCAGATCGGCAAGGAGACGCGCTACGCGTTCAACGTCCAGCCGGGCGAGCCGTTCTGCTGGTTCACCGACATCGGCTGGATGATGGGCCCGTGGGAGCTCATCGGCTGCCTCCTCTACCGCACCCCGGTCGTGCTCTTCGACGGCGCGCCCGACTTCCCCACCAGCGACCGCCTCTGGCAGACCCTGGCCCGGCTCCAGGTCGTGACCTTCGCCGCGTCGCCGACGCTCGTGCGGCTGTTCATGCGCGCGACCGCCGGCCGGGGGCCGCGCGGCCACGACCTCGCGCGGCTGCGGGTGCTCGGCTCGACCGGCGAACCGTGGGACGAGACTTCCTACCGCTGGTATTTCGACCAGGTGGGCGGCGGCCGCTGCCCGGTGATCAACATCTCCGGCGGCACCGAGCTGGTGGGCTGCCTCCTCTCCGCCACGCCGCTCACCCCGCTGCGGCCGTGCTCGCTGGGCCGCGCCGCGCTGGGGCTGGACGTCGCGGTGTGCACCGACGACGGCCAGCCCGCGCCCCGCGGCACCGTGGGCCACCTCGTCTGCCGGCAGCCCGCGCCGTCGATGACCAAGGGCTTCCTCCACGACGAGGCGCGCTACCTCGAGACCTACTTCAGCCAGTGGCCCGGCGTCTGGTACCACGGGGACTGGGCGCGGGAGGACGCGGACGGCTCGTGGTTCGTGCTCGGCCGCAGCGACGACACCATCAAGGTCGCGGGCAAGCGCGTCGGCCCGGCCGAGATCGAGGGGGTGCTCACCGCGCACCCGGCGGTGAGCGAGGCGGCGACGATCGGCGCGCCCGACGCGCTGAAGGGCCAGGGGCTGGTGTGTTTTGTCGTGCTGCGGCCCGGGTACGCCGGGGCCGCCGGGGCCGCGCTCGAGGCGGAGCTCATCGCCCATGTCGCCGCCCACATGGGCCGGCCGCTCGCGCCGCAGGCGGTGCAGGTGGTGGCCGCGCTGCCGAAGACCCGCAGCGGCAAGATTCTCCGCGGCCTGATCCTGCGCGTCTACACCGGCCAGCCGGCGGGCGACCTCACCAGCGTGGACAACCCCGCCGCGCTCGAGGCGATCCGGGCCCGGGCGCGGCCGGGCGCCGGCGGGCCCTGAGCCGGCCTACTCCGTTTGGGGTAAATGCCGGGCCCAAGCCCTGCGCAGCCTCCGCCAAGCCATGCGCAGTTTCGCGCGCGGGTTCGGCTATCATCATGGGCCCAACCCCGCCGGTCCGCCCCGCCATGTCCGTCCCCGCCCGCCCCAAACCCTACCTCGACCCCCAGTATTGCAAGGGCTGCCTGCGCTGCATCGAGGCCTGCCCGCGCGGCTGCCTCACCGCGGGCACGGCGCTCAATCCCGCGACCGGCCTGGTGCCGGTGGAGCTGCACCTGGACAACTGCAACGGCTGCACGCTCTGCCTGCAGGCCTGCCCCGAGCCCTACGGCCTGCGCCTTGAGACCGACCGGCCCGGCCCCGACGGCGACTTTGTGCTGGAGGACCCGGCCAAGCTCTTCGGCGAGAAGTGCGTGCCCAACCATTCCGAGGGCGACCTGCCCGACGACCGCATCGCCCTGCCGCCCTGCGCGCCGATGGTGCTCAAGGGCACCTACGCCATCGCGATCGGCGCGCTGCTCGCCGGCTGCCGGCATGTCTACGGCTACCCCATCACCCCGAGCACCGAGGGCGCCGAGCTCATGGCCAAGATCCTGCCCCGCCTCAACGGCGTGTTCGTGCAGGCCGTCAGCGAGGTCGCCGCCGTCAACATGATGTACGGCACCGGCGGCGCGGGCCTGCCCTGCATGACGTTCACCAGCAGCCCCGGCTTCAGCCTCATGCTCGAGGGCCTCAGCTACCTGATCGGCGCCGAGGTCCCGGGCGTCTTCGTCAACATCATGCGCGGCGGCCCCGGGCTGGGCAACATCGCCCCCGAGCAGGCCGACATCAAGCTGGCCTGCCGCGGCCTCGGCCACGGCAACACCCGCGCCCTCGTCCTCGCGCCCAGCACGCCGCAGGAGATGCTCGACCTCACGGTCGAGGCGTTTGCCCTCTCCTTCCGCTACCGCAACCCCGTCATTATCCTCGGGGACGGCTACCTCGGCCAGATGACCGGCCAGGTGCGGCTGCCCGGGAGCATGATCCGGCCCGGCCTGCCCGCGTGGGCCGTCTGGGGCGACCGCGCCCACCGGCACAACCTCATCAGCTCCATCGCCCTCGCCGAGTCCGACCTCGAGGCGCACAACGAGCACCTCAACCGCAAGTACGCCGCCATCGCCGCCTGCGAGCAGCGGGTGGACTGCCACCGGTGCGGGGACGCCGAGGTGCTGGTCATCGCCTGCAACACGCCGGCGCGGATGGCGAAGGGCGCGGTCGAGTCCGCCCGCGCGCAGGGCGTGAAGGCCGGGCTGTTCCGGCCGGTGACGCTGTGGCCGTTCCCGATCGACGCCCTGGCGGAGATCCTGCCCCGGGTGCGGCGCCTGGTGGTGGTGGAGGCCGGCCCCGGCCAGCTGGAGGACGAGCTGCGGCTCGCGCTCAGCCATGCGGGGATCGCGCCGCCGCCGATCAGCCACGTGCGGCGCTGCGGCGGCATCCTGCCGCCGGAGGCCGAGATCCTGGCGGGCCTGCTGGCCCCCGCGGAGGTCCGGACATGAGCGCCTTCTACGGCCGCTTCAGCCGGCACGCCCACGGCGAGGGCCTCAAGGCCCACAGCACCCATTACTGCCCGGGCTGCGGCCACGGCGTCGCCCACCGCGACCTTTCCGCCGCGATCGCCGAGCTCGGCATCCAGGACCGCACGGTGCTGATCAGCCCGGTCGGCTGCGCGGTCTTCGCCCACTACTACTTCGACGTCGGCAACTCGCAGGCCGCCCACGGCCGCGCCCCCGCGGTCGCGCTCGGCCACAAGCTCGCGCACCCCGAGGCCGTCGTCATCAGCTACCAGGGCGACGGCGACCTCGCGTCCATCGGCCTCGCCGAGACCATCTCGATCGCGCAGCTGGGCCTGCCGATCACCGTCCTCTTCATCAACAACGCCATCTACGGGATGACCGGCGGCCAGCTCGCGCCCACCTCGCTGATGGGCCAGAAAACGACCACCAGCCCCGACGGCCGGATGCCCGCGATGGGCCAGCCGCTGAAGATGGCCGAGCTGATCGCGCAGCTCGACGGCCCGGTCTACGTCGAGCGGGTGGCGCTCTACAGCGCCCGCGAGCGGGCCAAGGCCCGCCGGGCGATCAAGAAGGCGATCACCCTCCAGCTGGAGGGCCGCGGCTACGCCTTCATCGAGATCATCGCCGAGTGCCCCACGCACCTGAAGATGACGCCGCAGCAGGCGGAGGAGTGGGTGAAGACGAAGATGGTCGAGGCCTTTCCCCTCGGGGTGAAGAAGGACCTCACGGTCGAGCCCTGGTTTCAGCGCCCGGCGCCGCTCTTCACCCCCGAGGCCGTGCTCGGCCTCAGCGGGGCCGAGCCCTGCCCGGAGGAGGAGCCCCGCGCGCCCGCGCCGTGGCCCGCCCACCTGCCGGCGCGGGACATCGCCTTCAAGCTCGCCGGCTCCGGCGGGGACGGCGCGCAGACCGCCGCGCTGCTGCTCACCCGCGCGGCGATCGCCGAGGGCTACGACGCCACCGCCATCCCGAGCTACGGCCCCGAGAGCCGCGGCGGCACGTCGTACGCCGACGTGCACATCGCCGAGCGCGAGGTGCTCAACCCCGCCGCGCCCGCGCCGCACGCCCTCATCGCCTTCAACGCCCTCAGCCTCGCCAAGTTCGCCGCCACGGTGCCGCCGGGCGGCTTCATCCTCTACGACAGCACGCTCATCACCGCGCCCCCCCCGCTGCCGGCCGGCCGGCGCATCCTCCCGATCCCCTTCACCCGCCTCGCGGCCGAGCTCGGCCGGCCGATGGTCAAGAACGTCGTGGCGCTCGGCGCCCTGCAGGCGGCGCTGCCGCTGCTGCCCGAGGACCGCGTGCTCGCGACGCTGCAGCACGTGCTGAAGGACAAACCCAGCCTGCTCCCGCTCAACGCGGCGGCCTTCGCCGCCGGCCGCGCGGCGGTCGGGGCGGCCGCCCCCGCATGACCCCGGAACCGGTCCGCGCCGGATTTGTCGGCGAGGCCGAGGCCTACGGGCTCCTCGCCCGCGCCGGGCTGCGCCCGCCGCGGCATGCGCGGCTCGGCGCGCCGCAGCCGTTCGCCGCCGGCGAGCCGGTCGTGCTCAAGGGCCTTGGCGAGGAGCTCTGGCACAAGTCCGAGCGGGGGGCCGTGGCCTTCCTGCCCTTCGACCCCGCGGCGCTCGCCGCCGCCGCGGCGGCCATGCGCCAGCGGATCGAGGCCGCCGGCCACCGCTGGCTCGACGCCCTGGTCTGCGAGCGCGTGGCCGCCGCCCGCGCCGAGGGCCTGCCCGCCGAGGGCTTCGTCTCCCTGGCGCACGGCGAGGCCGGCTGGGTGGTGCTCTGCGGTTTCGGCGGGCTGGCGGCCGACGCCCTGGCCGCGCTCGCGCCGCCGCTGTGCTGGCCGCTGGCCCTGGTCACGCCGGACGCGGCGCTGGCGGAGCTCGAGGAGCACCTGCTCGGCCGCATCTGGCTCGGGCGGCTCCGCGGCTCCGCGGCGCTGACCACCTCCTCCCAGCTCCGGGCGCTGCTCGCGGCCCTCTGGCGGCTCGCGCCCCTGGCCGAGGCCGACGGCCTGGCGCTGCTGGAGCTGAACCCCGTCGTGCTCGACCCGGCCGGGCAGCCGCGGCCGGTGGACGCCGTGGGCCGCCGCGCCG
>CAIKTR010000006.1 GCA_903830425.1 uncultured Opitutia bacterium | reverse complement strand
GCGCGCCACGGCGGTGTCGCCCGCCTTGATGAACTGGACCACCACGCAGCGGCGGCCGTGGCCCAGCTGCCGCGCCAGGAGCCCGAAGGCCGCGGTGCTTTTGCCCTTGCCGGGGCCGGTGTGGACGATGACGAGGTCGCGCTTCTCGCGGGCGGCGGCGATCTTCGCGTGCATCTCGGCCTGCAGCTGCTCCATGCGCTGGCGGTGCTCGGCCTCGGTCGGGGTGGGGTCGGAAGGGCTCATGTTAGGGGGCAAGGTCGTGGTTGGCCGCCGGCAGCTGGGCGCGCAGCCAGCGCGCCGTCTCCAGCAGGGAAGGCCCATCGTGGATGAGATTCTGCCCGCGGGCGATCCCGGCCTCGATCACCCGGAAGGGCCAGCGTCCCGTCCAGCCGCGTTCCCGGAGCAGCGCCGGCACGTCCACCGCGTGGTCGTCCGCCTCCCAGAACACCACCACGACCTCGGGCCGCTGCGCGGCGGTCGCCGCCAGGTCGAGCGGCGGATAGCCGGTCGGCTCGGCCGCGCCCAGCGGCTCGCCCCCCGCCAGCGTGAGCAGGTCGTGGATGAAGGTCAGGCCGCCGGCGCGCCGGGCGTGCCGGCCGAACCAGAGCTCCGCATAAATCCGCGGCCGGACCGCGGGCGCCGTCGCCCGCAGCGCCGCCGCCTCCTGCTCCAGCCGGAGGGTGAGCGCCTGCGCCGCCGGCATCTCCCCCAGCAGCGCGCCGAGCCGCCGGATGTTTTCCAGGATGCCGTAAAAACTCTCCGGCAGCGGCAGCACGTAGACCGGCCAGCCCGCCGCCGCCAGCTTCCGCGCCACTCCGAGCTGCACCCCGCCCGTCATCAGCACCAGGTCCGGCTGCAGCGCCGCGAGCTGCGCCGCGTCCACCTGCAGGTAGTCGCCCGCCACCGGCCGCGCCCCGACGTCCACGTAGCGCGCACAATACTGCGACACGCCGACGACGCGCTCCTCGAGCCCCAGGGCCCAGAGCGCCTCGGTCAGGCCCGAGACGAGCGACACCACCCGCCGGGGCTGCGCGGGGAGCGCCACGCGCCCGCCGAGCAGGCTGCCGGGCGCGCGCCGCGTCGCCGCGGTCGGGAGCAGGGGGGCGGGGCTCATGGCAGTTCAATCGTCAGGCCCGGCGCGACCCGCGCCCGCACGCCGAACACCTCGCGCAGCAGCTCCGGGGTCAGCACCTCGTCCGGCGGGCCATACGCCCGCAGCCGCCCGGCCTGCATCACCACCACGCGGTCGAGGCAGTGCGCCAGCCGCAGGTCGTGCAGCGACAGCAGCAGGGCGTGCCCGGCGCGCTTGAGCTCCTCGGCCAGCACCAGCACTTCCAGCGCGTGCCGCGGGTCGAGCGCCGCCAGCGGCTCGTCCCAGAGCTGCAGCGGCGCCGCCGTGGCCAGCGCGCGCGCCAGCAGCACGCGGTGCCGCTCGCCGCCCGAGAGGCGGTTGACCGGCCGGTCCGCCAGGCCGAGCAGGTCGAGCCGGCGCAGCGCCTCGTCCACGCCCCGGCCGTCGTCGCCGTGCGCGAACCGCCCCTGGCCCACCACCGAGCGCACGGAGAAGCCGAACTCGAACGCCGCCTCCTGCGGCACCCACGCCGTCTGGCGCCCGCGCTCGACCACCGGGATGTCCGCCAGCGGGCGGCCCTGCCAGGCGACCTGGCCCGGCCCGGCCGGCAGCAGCCCGGCGGCGACCTGGAGCAGGGTCGACTTGCCGGAGCCGTTCGGGCCGATCAGGCCGACCAGCGACCCCGGGGTGAGCCGCAGCTCCACCGGGTGCAGCCGGCCGGGCACGCTGGCGCCGGCGATGGTGAGGGCGTTCACGCCTGGCGTCGCAGCAGCCATAGAAAATAGGGTCCCCCCACCAGCGCGGTCACGATGCCCAGCCGCAGCCCGCCCGCCGCGCGGCCGAGCAGGTCGCACGCGAGCACAAACCCGGCCCCGCCAACCAGGGACAGCGGCACGAGCCGCCGGTGCTCCGGGCCGACCAGCAGCCGCAGCACGTGCGGCACCACCAGCCCGACAAAACCCACCGTGCCCCCCACCGCCGTGGCCAGCGCGGTCATCACGGTCGACAGCGCCAGCAGCCGCCGGCGCAGCGCGCGCACGTCGACCCCGAGGCTCTGCGCCTCGTCGGCGCCGAGGCTGAGCAGGTCCATCGGCCGGCCCAGCGGCCAGAGCAGCGCGGCGCAGGGGATCACCGCCGCGGCCATGAGCGCGTGCTCCCAGGTGCGGTCCTCCAGCCCGCCGAGCAGCCAGAACACGATCTGGGCGTTGCGCTCGTAGGTCAGGGTGAAGTTGGACAGCACGTAGCTGGTCACGGCGCCCAGCATCGCGTTGAGGGCGACGCCCGCCAGCAGCAGGCGCTCGGTGCTGGCGCCGCGCCGGGCGAGCACGAGCACGGCGGCCGTGGCGAAAAACGCCCCGACGATCGCCGCCGCCGGCAGCACGCAGAGCGACACCGTCGACCAGCCGAGCCCGATCGCCACGACCGCCCCGGCCGCGCCGCCGCTGCTCACGCCCAGCAGGCCGGGGCTCGCGAGGCCGTTGCGGAAATACGCCTGCATCACCAGGCCGCTCGCGCCGAGCGCCGCGCCGATCAGCATCGCCACGCACAGCCGCGGCAGCCGCACCTGCCAGAGAATCGTCGCCGCCAGCTCGTCCCGCTGGCACAGGCCGGCCCAGAGCCGCGCCGGGCCGAGGGGCAGGTCGCCCGCGCCCAGCGAGAGGACCACCAGGAGCGCCAGCAGCAGGAGCGCCAGCGGGAGCGCCGCCCGCACGACCCAGGTCGGTTTCATGGGAACACCTCCGGATGCAGCGCGCGCGCCAGCCGCTCGTAGCCGTCGACGCGATGCTGCGAGACGCAGCTCAGCTGCCAGGGCGCGAGCAGGACGGCCCGGCCCGCCTGCACCGCCGGCAGGTACCGGTACGGCGGCTGGGCCCGGAAGGGCGCCAGCGCCGACTCCAGGTCAAGGCCGCCGAGAACGACGGTCTCGACCGGCCACGACAGGATCTGCTCGTTGGGCGCCGGGGCGTGCCCCTGCAGGCGCCCGAGGGAATAGGCCAGGTTGTCGGCCGCCGCATGGTCGCAGAGGTCCTGAAAGGTCGAGTCCGCGCCGGGGATGATCCCGTAGGTCGAGGGGGCGATCACGCGCACGGGCCGGACGTGGCGCAGCTTCACCCGCAGCGCCGTCACGCGCGCCTCGCAGTCCGCGATGATCCGCCCGGCGCGCGCCTCGGCCTCCGGCCCCAGCTCGCGGGCGAGCCGGCGCAGGTTGGCGTAGGCGTCGGCCAGCGAGTAGTAGCGGTCGAACACCATCACCTTCACCCCCAGCCGGCGCAGCTGCGTCACCAGCTCGGCGCGGCTGTAGTCGGCGCAGAGCACGAGGGTCGGCGTGAAGCGCAGCACCGACTCGACATCCGCCGAGTGCCCCAGCTGCGGGTAGGCGCGCGCCTCCGCCGCGACCGCGGAGAAGGTCTCCTGCTGCGCGAGCGTGCTCAGGGCGGCGATCTGGGCCGGGTCGGCGAGCGCGAGGAGCAGCTCATCCGTGCCCACGGTCTGCGAGACCACGCGGATCGGCGCGGCGCCGCCGGCCGGCGCCAGCCCCAGCCCCGCCCACAGCAGGCAGCCGCAGCGGAAGAGGAGGGGCGCGAGTTTCATGGGGCGGGGCGGGGTCCGGCTCAGAAGCGCCAGTCCGCGCTGGCATACGCCGCGCGCGGCAGCGCCGGGTAGCCGTAGACTTCCTGGTAGTCCCGGTTCAGCGCGTTCTCGGCCCGGAGCTTCAGGCGGAGCCGGTCGTTGACCGCGTAGCTCGCGAACAGGCGCACGGTCGTGTAGTCCGGCATGGCGGGGCCGGCGTCCAGCCGGCCGGCGACCACGTGCAGCCCGGCGCCCGCCTGCCAGGCCGGCGCCAGCTGGACCTGCACCTCGGCGTCGAGCGTGTGCCGCGGCCGGCGGATCAGCCGCTGCTGGGTGGTGTCGTCCCGGGCGTCGAGGTAGGTGTAGGCCAGCCGGGACTTCACGGCGGGGCCGAACGCCCAGGCCGCCGCCAGCTCGGCCCCGGAGGTGGTGGCGCGGTCGATGTTCACGATCCGGCCCTCATAGGTGACGTAGCTCACATAGGTCCACTGGAAGAGCTCGCGGAACCGGTTTTCAAAATAGGTCGCGCTCAGCGTCAGCGCGCCGGAGAGCAGCGTCTGGTCGAGGCCGGCGTCCCACCCGCGCGACTCCTCCGGCTGGAGGCCGGGGCTGGGCAGCTGGCCCCAGTTCGCCACGCCGTAGCGGTCGTCCGAGCCCGGCGCGGTGAAGCCCGTGCCGTAGGTCGCATGGAACTTGGTGCCCGGAAGCGGGAGCCAGGCCAGGCCGGTGCGCCCGGTGGTGGCGCCGCCGGCGGACTGGAAGTCGTCGTGCCGCAGGCCGGCCGTCAGCGCGACCGCCGGGCTCAGCCGGGCGGTGAGGGAGAGGAAGCCCGCGGTGACGTCGTCGCTGCTCTCGGCGGCGTCGATCGTGTAGTGCGAGCGCTCCCGGTTGGCCCCGGCGACCACCTCGAGCTGCTCGGTCGCCGCCCAGGTGTTCTGCCAGTCGAGGACCTCGCGCCGGTTCTTCAGCTCGGACACGTAGCCGTAGGCCCCGGTGCTGGTGTAGGTGTAGCTGCGGCGGTGCTGGCCGAGCGTCAGGCGGGAGGTGAAATGGTCGCCCGCCTTCGCCTCGGCGTAAGCCGTGGCGAGCGTGTTGTCGGCCTGGACCTTGCCCGGCGCCGCATAGACGAGCGAGCCCGGCTCCTCGGAGTCGCCGCGCTGGCCGCGGAACGTCACGCCGACCAGCAGGGCCGGCGTCACCAGCTCCTCGAGCCGCGTGCTCCCGCTCCACTGCCGGTAGGCGTTCGCCGGGCGGTCGTTGGCCGTCTCAAGGTAGCCGAGCGACGCGCTGTAGCCGAAGGTGCGCGTGCCGCCCTGGGCCGTCGCGGTCGCCCCGCGGGTGTCGAAGGAGCCCACGGTCGTCGCGAGGCTGCCGCCGGCCGGGCCGCAGCCGCGCGCCGTGTCGAGCACGATCACGCCGCCCATGGCCGAGCTGCCGTAGAGCGTGCTCTGCGGGCCGCGCAGCACCTCGATGCGGCCGAGGCCGGCGAGGTCGGCCCCGCCGAGGAAGTTGGAGTAGAGCGCGGCGCGGTCGTTCATCCGCACGCCGTCGACGATGAACAGCGTCTGGTAGGAATTGCTGCCGCGCAGGAAGACCGAGGTTTGCCCGCCGACGGCGCCGGACGAGACGACCCCGACGCCGGCCTGGGCGGACAGCGCGGTGCGCAGGTCGGTGACCTGCGCCGCCGCGAGGTCGGCGAGGGCGAGCGTGGTCACGCTGCTCGCGACGAATTTCGGATCCTGCGGGGTGCGCGAGGCGGAGACGACAAACTGGCCGAGGGGCAGCGGGTCGCCGACCGGCGCGGCCGGGGTGGTTTGGGCGCGGGTTACCGCGCAGAGGACGGCGCCAGCGCCGAGGACGAGGGACCATCCCGCCAGGCGGGACAGCGAGGGCATGATCATAGGAGGTCTGTCTTATCTTGGGTAAGAGCAGACACCACGCACCGACCAGCGGTGGGGGACCCTGCTCTCACGCTTCATTTTTGCGATGAAGGTTTAGCGGACAACGCGCGCAAAAGTTTCGCGCCGAACGCGTGAGCATCTGAGGGGTGGATATTCGGACTCCGCATGTGGTGCCGGCCTGGCCGGCGGCCTCGCCTCTGCCTTCACCGGGTGGAACCCGATTGGCTGGATCACGCCGCCGGGGGCGTGAGAGAGGTTTGGACTGATGCGATACCGCAGCGCAACTGTGGCCGGTTCTCACGGCCTTCCCCGCTGCCTCAGACATGAAAAAGAACGACGAACGTGCGGACTGCACCGTCTCCGGTCCGGTCAAGCAACTCATTTTGTCACGCAGATTTTGCCCGGCCGGTCCGGACCCGCGTCGGAGGGATCAATCTGGACCCCGGGCGGGGGATGGTTACGACTGGTCCCGCCCAGGCCGCCCCGGCTTGGTGGTGACAGCCCCAACCCCGTGCCGACCCCGCTCACCTCCTCCGCCCTCACGCCGCTCGCGACCAAGCCCGACTACGCCCGCTGCCTGGAGCGCATCGAGGCCTGGTGGCACCAGGCGGTCCTCGATCGCCCGCCCGTGCGTTTCTATCGGCACAACGCCCAGTTTGAGGGCGGCGAGCCGCTGGACCGGAAGCGCTGGCCCACGCTGGAGGCGCGCTGGTTCGACGTGGACTACCAGCTCGCCAGCTTCGAGCAGTCGATCGCCGGGAAGGAGTTCGTGGCGGAGACCTTCCCCCTGTTCTGGCCGAACCTCGGCCCCAGCGTCTACTCCGCCTTCTACGGCGGGCGCCTCGAGTACACCGAGGTGACCTCGTGGTACGAGCCGGTGGTGACCGACCTGGCCGACCTGTCCCCGCTGGCCGGCGACCCGTTCGCGAGCCGCTATTTTCGCAAGCTCGAGGAGCTCACCCGCGCCGCCCTGGCCCGGTGCGGCGACCGCTACTGGGTCGGCTATTCCGACTTCCATCCCAACCTCGACTGCGTCGCCGCGTGGTGCGGCATGGACCGCCTGTTCCTCGCGATGGCGGAGGAGCCGGAGCGGCTGGCGGCGATCGCCGAGCTTTCGGTCCGCGACTTCCAGCGGATCTTCGGGCACTTCGACTCGCTGCTGAAGGCGGCGGGGCAGCCGTCGGGGACGTGGATGAACATCCCCTGCCCGGGCCGGCTCCACATCCCAAGCTGCGATGTCTCCTGCATGATCTCGACCGACTACTTCGAGCGCTTCTCCCTCCGGCAGATGGCCCGCGAGCTGCCGGGCATGGACCGCGCCATCTATCACGTGGACGGCAAGGGCGTGGCGAACCACCTCGACCAGATCCTGGCGCAGCCCGGGATTCAGGCGATCCAGTGGGTGCAGGGGCTGGGCGTGGACTGGCCGATCCTGCAGTGGATCCCGCTGCTGCAGCGCATCCTGGCCGCGGGCAAGTCGATCCTGGTCGACGTGCCCGTCGAGGAGCTGGACGAATTCATGGCGCGCATGCCGCGCGAAGGGGTTTTCCTCTGCCTCGGCGTGGCGCCGGAGGAGGAAAAGAGCGTGCTGCAGCGCATCGAGCGCTGGTAGGCAGCCGTGGCCGGCACGCAATCGGGACGCAGGAAAAACGGCGAGCCCGCCCCGGGGCCCGGATGACAACCGATATTACGGATAATTCTTTAATATCTGCAGGTTATCTCATTAAGAAACTAACGACGTCAGGGTCATCCGTTTTTCCGGGGGTATTAAATTCCGGCTGAGGAGGGGGCTGAATCTGGTGCGCGCAGAATTCTAATAACCGGGTGGCAATAAATGCGCAATGGTTCGCAGCGTGTGCGCAGGGTCGGGGCTTCCGCTGGGGCGCGGGTGGGGCAGCATGGTAGCCTCAACCTTATCCACCATGCCGATTGATTGGAAATCCCGGGCGGTCTCCGCCGCCGATGCCGTTGCCGTCGTGCGCAGCGGCACCAATGTCTTCATTCATGGGGCCTGTGCCACCCCCGAGCCGCTGGTCGCCGCCCTGTGCGCGCGCCGCGACTTGGAGGCCGTGCGGCTCTACCACCTGCACACCGCGGGGGCGGCGCCGTTCGCCGAGCCCGGCCGGGAGGGCGAGTTCCGCTCGGTGTCGCTGTTCACCGGCTCGCCGCTGCGCCGCGCCATCGCCGCGGGGCGCGCGGATTTCGTCCCGATTTTCCTCTCCGACATCCCCGGCCTGTTCAATTCCGGCGCGGTGCCGCTGGACGTGGCGCTGCTCCAGGTCTCGCCGCCCGACGTGCACGGCTTCTGCTCGCTCGGCACCTCCTGCGACGCCGCCAAGGCGGCGGCCGACACGGCCCGGGTGGTGATTGCGGAGATCAACGCGCAGATGCCGCGCACCCACGGCAACAACGTCGTGCCGCTGAGCCGCTTCCACTCCTTTGTCCAGACCGACCGGCCGCTGGCCGAGCACCGGGCCTCCCCGGAGACGCCGATCGAGGCGCAGATCGGCGAGCTGATCGCCAACCTCGTCGAGGACGGCTCGACCCTGCAGATGGGCATCGGGGGCATCCCGGACGCGGTCCTCGCCCGGCTGGGCAACAAGCACGACCTCGGGATCCACTCCGAGATGTTTTCCGACGGCGTGGTGGACCTGGTCGAGGCCGGTGCGGTCACCAACCGGCTCAAGGCCGTGGGGCAGGACCGCATCATCACCAGCTTCATCAACGGCACGCGGCGGCTGTTCGACTTCGTCCACGACAACCCGCAGGTGGCCTTCTACCCGTGCGACTGGACCAACGACACGGCCGTGATCCGCAAGAACCCGAAGGTGGTCGCGATCAACTCCGCCATCCAGATCGACCTCAGCGGGCAGGTCTGCGCGGACTCGATCGGGCACGACATCTTCTCCGGCATTGGCGGCCAGATGGACTTCATCCGCGGCGCGGCCCTCTCCCGGGGCGGCAAGCCGATCATCGCCCTGCCGTCGCGGGCGGCGGGCGGCAAGGTCTCGCGCATTGTCATGCAGCTGAACCCCGGCGCCGGGGTGGTGACGACCCGCGGCCATGTGCATTGGGTGGTGACGGAATACGGGGCGGTGAACCTGCACGGCAAGACCCTGCGCGAGCGGGGCGCCGCGCTGATCTCGATCGCCCATCCGGACTTCCGGGCGGAATTACAGCGCGACTTGGCACAGATCCGGCATTTCCCGCCGATCCCCAGCCAAGCCTGAGCGCATTTTTTCCTCCCCCCATGTCCTCCGCCCACCAAAGCCGCGTCCTTGTTGCGCAGCTGCGGCGGTCGCAGATCGTCCGGGACTACGAGAAGGCCTTCCGGGATACGACGGGCCTGCCGATCTCGCTGCGGGCGATCGAGGCGTTCGACCTGCCGCATCATGGCGATCCGAACGAGAGCCCGTTTTGCGCCCTGATGACGCGGTCGAACCGCTCCTGCTCGGCCTGCCTCCAGTTGCAGCGCCGGGTGGAGGAGACGGCGCGGCTGCGGCCGAAGACGCTCAAGTGTTTTGCCGGCCTGTGCGACTCGGCCGTGCCGGTGCGGGTGGGGGAGACCCTGATTGCGTTTCTCCAAACCGGGCAGGTGCTGCAGCACGCGCCGACCAAGACGGCCTTTGCCCGGGCCACGCGCCAGCTCGTGCACTGGGGCATGGAGGTGGATCTGCGCCAGCTGGAGGAGGCGTATTTCCAGACGCGGGTGGTGACGAAGCGGCAGTACGAGTCGATGCTGCGGCTGCTCACGATCTTTGCGCAGCACCTGTCGACCCTGAGCAACCAGCTCATGGTGCAGAGCTCGGCGGCGGAGGCGCCCGCGATCTCCCGGGCGCGGGTCCTGATCGCGGAGCGGCACACCGAGCAGCTCTCGCTCTCGGTGGTGGCGCAGGCGGTGAACATGAGCGCGTTTTATTTCTGCAAGATGTTCCGGAAGGCCACCGGCATGACCTTCACCGACTACCTGGCGCGGCTGCGCGTCGAGAAGGTCAAAACCATCCTGCTCAACCCGCACAAGCGCGCGAGCGAGGCCGCGTACGAGGTGGGATTCCAGTCGCTGTCCCAGTTCAACCGCGTGTTTCGCCGGGTGGCGGGCGAAACCACGACGGCCTACCGCGACCGCGTCCTCCACGCCGGCAGCCGCTCCACCGGGAGCCACCGGTCTGCCGCGAACGGCGATGTCGCCGCCCGCTGACGGTTCCCGCTGACGGTCGCCTTCCCCGTCCTCCCGCGCCCCGCGCCCCCCCGTCCCCCGTCCCACCGCCGCGGGCGATTGTCACGTAATACGTGACAATCGCTTTTCGGCGTTTCGCGCCCCGCCGCGCGTTTTTGTCCCAGTCGGCCAGTCGGCCAGCTGCGTCCGTTGGCGCCGCACCTGCCGCCGCGCACCGCGTAATACTTCTTAGGTGGATGGGGTTTAACCGCCGCCGCCCGGCGCGCATCACCCACCGCCCGCCCGCTTCATCCGCCCGCCTCGTGGCGCCGGTCCCACACCGTCAGCCCGGCCAGATTTTTTTTCGTGGCCCCGCCCGCACAGCACAGGCTCGCCAGATAACCAACGACGATGCACGACGCCACCGCCACGAACCCGTGCAGAAACGCGCTCGTGTCGGTGAACGTTTGCACGCCCCACGTCACGGCCACGCTCGTGAGCGCCCCGATGATGACCCCCGGCGCATTCGCCCGCCGGGTGAGCAGCCCGAGGGCGAACACCCCGGGAAATCCGCCGCCGATCAGCGCGACGAGCTTCAGATATTCGTCCCACAGCGAAGCCGCCCCGCGCCACGCCAGCCACGCCGCCATCCCGGTGGCGATCGCGCCCGCGGCCAGCGTCGAGCCTCGCGCGAGCCGCAGACTTTGGGCCTCCGTGGCTCCCGGCCGCAGCGTCCCCTGAAAATCGCTCACCACGATCGCGGCGATCGCGTTCATTGCGCTGCTCAGCGCCCCCATCCCCGCCGCAAACAGGCCCGCGATGATCAGGCCGACCACGCCGCGCGGCACCTCGTTCGCGATGAAGTAGGGAAAGATGGCATCGCCAGCCAGGCCCGGCGCCAGGCGATCGGGATGCGCGCGATAAAAGGCCCACAACATCGTGCCGACGAAAAAAAACAGCAACGAGCTCGCCATCCCGATCAGGTTTCCCATCACGACCGCCCGCCGCGCCTCGCGGGGATCCGCCGTCGCGAGCATCCGCTGCATCAGCGGCTGATCGCCCAGGACCACAAACATGTGCCCGAAAAACATCCCAACGAACACCGCCACCGTCGGCTGGGTGAGACTCCACTCGGTGGAAACCGCGTGGAATTTGCCCGCGGCGCGCGCCGCCGCGATCATGCCCCCCCATCCGCCGTCGACGCCGTGGACCATGCACGCCAGGGCCACGCCCACGCCCCCCGCCGTCACGCCCACCTGCATCACGTCCGTCCACACCACGGCTTCGAAGCCGCCCTCCATCGCGTAGATCGTCGTGACGACCCCCATCAACAGAATGCTCGCGTAGACGTTGAACCCCGTGACGGTGGACAGCGCCAGCGCCGGCAGGAGCATGACCACGCTCATCCGGCCGCCCACCTTGAGGAGGATCGCCAGCCCGGCGCCCACCAGCCGCACGCGCGAGTCGAAGCGCTGTTCCAGGTAACCGAAAATCGTGACAAAATTCAGCCGCCGCAAGGCGCCGACAAAGATGATCCCCACGGCCACGCCGGCGAAGGCCTGGGCCGGCGCCGAGCCGAAGGATAGCCAGTCCGTGGCAAACGACCGTGCGGGCAGCGCCATGAAACTGATGCTGCTGGTCGCCGTGGCCATGAAACTGATTGCGGCGGCCCACCACGGGAGCCGCCGGTCGCCGAGAATAAATTCCCCGCTCGATTGTTTTTTCCTCCGCCACCACCAGCCGATCGCGAGCGTGGCGGTGAAATAGACGGCCAGCATGGCGTAGTCCGGCCACGTGAGCGTGCGGGGCGCCACGACGGCGTAAACGGGGGTGACGAGCAGGGGCATGGGAGGGAGCGGGCGGGGGTCGGCGGAGAGCGCCACCTTGGGGCGAGGTTCTTGGCGAGGGCAACTAGATGCGGCGCGGGCTCCGGGCTGGGCCCAATCGTGCGGCCGGGGGCGGCGCGGACCGACCTCGGTGCGGTGGTGAGCGAGGTGGATTCGAGGTGGAAGACTCGAAACTCAGGAGGACCGGATTCGGGAGGGGTGAACCCACTCGGCGGCGCGCAGTCGGCGAAGTTTTCACGCGAGAAAGGCACGCTCGGGACCAGGTGCGCTGGGTCGGCGCCAACGCTTGCTCCGACCCGGTGGGCGAACCGAGGGCCCGCCTTCCGCCGAGGCCAAACACCTGGCCGGCGCGTGCGGGCTTCATTTTGTTCAGGCAATTGTCACGACGGTCCGGAACGGGGTAAATCCGGTGAGGTACACGCTCTGCCCGTCCCACTTTGCGAGCGCGCCGCGGACCTGCGTGTAGGTGTGCTCGGCATGCCCGGGGCCAAACTCGATCGTGTCGGCGCCCAGGGTGTAGCGGCCCATGCCACTGGGGAGGAGATAGGCGTCGCGGATTCCGGCCACGGGGGTGACGCCGGAAAGCACGCCGCCGTGGCGAAAGGCGAGTTCCACCGCCACCGGGACGTTGTCCGTGCCGGTGATGGAAATTGTGAGCGTGAACTTGCCCGCCGACTCCGTGATTGAGACCACGGCGTCGTAATGCTGGAGATTGCTGCGTGCGCGCGCGACGCGGCCGTCGGTGGCCAGCGTGCCGTTCGGCGCCATCCGCACCTGCTCGCCGCGGGCAATCTGCTCCGCACTCAGCGGCTGGAAATACGGGCCGTCGAGCTGCTGGCGCAAGAGGTAGCGACCGCCGCTGGCCTCGAGGTCATCGGCGACGAACTGCCCCTTGCCGAAAAACGACGCCGCGAGTCGCACGGCCTCGAGGGCGGCCGCGCCCTGGCGGAAGGAAAACAGCGTGGTGTTCGCCGCGAGAATCGTGCCGCTCGCCGCCCCCCGGCGGATGCGCGCGAGCTTCGAGCCGGCGAAAACCTTCGCGTAGTCGGTCGGCAGCGGCGCGTCGGCCGGCAAGGCGCGTCGCATCTCCGGCTGGGTGAGCAGCGCGGCCAACTCGCCGCCGAGGTGCGTCGGGGAGCCGCGCTCGATCTGGCGCGCCATGGCGGCGAAACGACCGTTGCCATCCCGGAGCGCGAGGTAGCGATAGGAATAGTAGTAGCGCGCCATGCTGCCGCGTTGGTAGCGGTCCTGCCGACGCGAGGCCTCGGTCACGACCTCGCCGTCGGGATGGATATAGTACAGCGTCATCTCGAGGTTGCGCCGCACCGGCTCAAGCAACGCCGGCCGATCGAGGAGCCGCGCCACCGTGAGGAGCGCGCGATCGACCACCGGCGAGTAGACGGACGTGCTCTTCTCCGTGAACTGCCCGTCGGCATCGATATCGACGGTCTCGGCCAGCCACTGCTCGATCCGCCCGAGGTATTTGGGATGGGGAAACAGCGAATGGATCGACGCGAGCCCGCCACAAACGACCCAGCGGTGGTTGGGGGTGTGCACCCCGCCGGTCGCGAGCGCGTCGCCCGCCTGCACAATAAACTTCGCCAGGTCCGTCAGGACCGGGCCGAGCGCCGGCTGCAGGCTGTCCCGCAACAACTGGTAGGCGGGAAACAGCGTCTCGATGCAAAACGCGGTATCCGGGGTCGAATGAAAATTGGTCATCAGCAAGTCCGTCGTGCCGTCGTCGTGCTGCGCGGCGAGCAGGTAGCGCGCGGCCAACTGGAGCGGCTCGACGAGTTCGGGGGCTTGAAAATAGTGCGAGTCACGAGCGGCGACCGCGCAGGCGAGGGCCGCCACCAAGCTCGCCGTGCCGCCCGTGGTGTGGATGCCGACCTCGTTCGGCAGACCGCCGAGCCAGCGGTGATCAGTGCGCCGCTCCTGTTGGCCGAGCAGGGCGGGAAGCGCGGCGTCGTTGGCGCGGATCAGTCTCCGCAGCAGGTCATCCAGCGGCGAAGCGGTCGACGTTTCGGCTCCGGACGCTCGATAGCCGACGACGGCGAGGCCGGTGGCAGCTGCGACTCCGGTGATAAAATTTCGGCGGTTCATGAGGGAGGGTGGGGATGAAATATTTGCCAGTAGCTAGTGAGCGTGATGGACGGCGTGATTCAGATTCAGCAAGCGGGACGCCCGCCGCAGGGGAGCGTCAGGGTCCGAGCAAAACGATGGGTCGGCGTGAAGGGTGAACGGTTGGGGCGGCACGCGCGATCGGGGAGGGTAGGCATAAAACGGGCGGAGCCCCGAAGAGCTCCGCCCGCCTTTGCTAAAAACCACCGAACAATAACCTTAGAACTGGAGGGTATTCGAGAAGAGCCAATTGCGGGCGGGCGACAGCACGAACGAGCCCTCAGAGTAGCGGGCGTCGGTCACATTGTAGATGCCGAAGGAGGAGTTGAGCTTGTAGCCCAGCGCCTGCCAGGGGTAGTTCGCCGTGAGATCGAAGACCATGAAGTCGCCGGCCTGGTAACCGCCGGCCAGCGGGTTCCAATCCACGCTGCGGCTGACCACCGTCTTGGATGAATAGCGCAGGCCGGCGCCCAGGGAGGCGCCGCGCGCGAGACCATCCGTGAAGGTGTACTTCTCGAAGACGTTGAAGCGGTACATGGGCACGTTCTCGATGCGGGCCCCGTAGTAGATGTCCGAGGCCACCTTGGCGGCGGCGCTCAGCGCATTGTAGGTCGCGGTCCCGGGGGCCGCCCGGGTCTTGTCGTAGATGGTCCGGGCGGTCCACAGCCAGGAGCCGTTGATGACGGTCTGGAAGTTGGGGGCCGGAGTCCAAATAACCTCGGCTTCGCTGCCTTCCATCCGGTTTTTCAGGTCGGTCGTGCGCCAGCGGAAGACGCGGGTGTTGTAACCAACCGAGCCCGGCGCAAACAGCGTGGTGTTGTAGTTGAGCGGTTCCTCGAGGTTCGACTGTTTCGCCGGGTCATCCAACATCTGGTTGGTGCGCTCGCCGCGGAAGAAAGAGAGCGTGCCGACAACCTTGGCGTCGGCCGAACTCAGCTTGGCGCCGAATTCCCAGTTATAACCGGTCTCATCCTTGAGCGGGTCGTAGGCGCCGCGCGTCTTGGCCAGCGCCACAAATTGATCCACCGAGGTGATCGTGTTGCCGAGGTATTGGAAAGTGCCGCCATTCTGATTGAGGGCGCTTTGGATCACGGGGAGCTCATTGCCGACGAACACCCCGCTCACGACGCCGACATTGAACTGGAACGTCTTCGAGACCGAGGAGTAGAGGCTGAGCTCTTTGTTCAGGGCAAAGGAGGCGCCGGTCATCCAGGCATCGCCATATTTTTTGTAGACGCGCTGGGTCTTGATGTAATTGGCGCCGTAACCCCACACATCGGGGGGGTAGGCCACCGGATCCAAATAGGCGTTATCCGGCACGACGTACCAAGGATAGTTGGCCATCAGATACTGGCCCTTTTCCTGCAGCGACTGACGGCGGAAGCCGGCGATGACATTGAGGCGATCATCCATGAACGCCCCCTGGTAGTTCAGGTACGCCGCCGCGTTGATCGGCTTGTAGCCATCGAGCCACATGCGACCAAGCGGAAAGAGCTTGTCGATCGTCGGGTAGATTTCGAAGCCGGGGTCGAAGTCGCTGTAGACGGCCTTCACCAGCTTGATGTTGCCGTTCCGGTCGCGGACGACCTGGTTGACGACCGGCACACCTGTGTCGTGGCTGAGGCCTTGGTTGACGAGATTGTCCGCCACCTGCGTGCCGCCCGTGGTGCCATAGCCGGGGTTGGCGATGGGATTCGTCGCGCCGGGGACCATGCCGTAGTAGGGGTTCAGTTTGAGGTCGTTCCCGTAGTAATTCTGGGTGTACGTCGAGGTATTGTAGCCCGTCAGCACCTTGTGTTTGATGCCGCCAGTCTCGAACTTGAAGATCAGGTCGAGCTGGTGCGCATCGGTCAGCCGATAGTAGCCGGAGGTGGCGGACCCGGCGACGTTCCAATGCAGGCCGTCCGCGTAGGGCGTGGTGACACCCTCGATGTTGTTGAAGCGGCTATTGTCGTGCTGGAAGACGTAGCGGCCATCCAGCCAGGAGACCGGCGCGAAATCCACCGTCGCGGTGAAGACGTTCACGTCGTTCATGGTGCGCGCGCCACGGCTGGTGTAGTTGAAGGCCTCGTCCTTGATGAACTGGCCGGCGGCATTGGTGTAGTGCGCGCCGCGCTCGATGCTGGTGTAGGCGGGCAAGGTGTAGTTTGAGGCGGCGATGCGCTTGTTGTTGATGTAAGTCGCGTAGGCCAGGCTCGGGGTGTTCACCGAGTTGACCACCTTGGCGGTGGTCGCCGCCGCCGCCGTCTTCCAGCCGGCAAAGTCGCTCCAGATCCAGTCGTAGTCGTTCTGATTGAAGCTCTCGTTCAGGTATTCCATCTCCAAGTTGATCTTCAGCTTGCCGCTCTCGAAGGGGATCAGGGTCAGGCTGGGCGTGAGATTGAAATTCTTGCGGAACTCGAAGCGGCGTTCGCCCTGGGTGTCCTCCCACGCGCCGACAATGCGGAAGGCCGCCTTCTTGGAAAGCGGCAGGTTGATGTCCACCACCGACTTTTGGCCGCTGTTGTCGTTGATCGAATAGCGGAAAGAAGAAGTGGGCGTCTTGTTGAACATCGGCTGCTTGGTGACGTAGTTGATGACGCCGCCAGGAAAGCCCATGCCGAAGAAAACCGCTGCGGGGCCTTTCACGACCTCGATGCGGTCCACGCTGTCCATATTGTAGGAGATGTACCGGAACACGCCGTTGCGCATCAGGGTGTTGACCGCGAAGCCGCGCATGGTGAACGCGCCCTGCGGGGTCGCCTCGTTGCCCGGCCGGCGCATCGCGTAACGCGTGTCGCCGGATGCCGCCGCGGTGTAGCGCAGCAGATCCATGAGCGAGCGGGCGTTGGTGTCGTCCAGGAACTCGCGGGAGATGACCGAGATGTTCATCGGAACCTTCTGAATCTCCATGCCGATGCGGGTGGCGGTGGCGGCGTTGGTCTTCAGGTAGCCAAAATCCCGGCTGCTGTTGACGTTAAAGGCGGACATCACCGTCACATCGCTGTCCAGGTTGGCGGACGGCAAGGCCGACGGAGTCGCGGCGGTCGCAGCCGCCGGCGCCGCGTCGGCGACCGGCGTCGGAGCGGCCGGGGCCGGGTGCGCGGCGAGGCGACTCTCAAGATCGGCGAAGCGCTGGCGCAACGCGGCATTCTCGCTGCGCAGCGTGGCGTTCTCCTGCTGGAGCGTGGCGAGGGGATCGGGTGCGGCCCAACCGGTGTTGAGCGCCAAGGCAAACAAAGCCATAAAGCCGGCCGCTAGGGCGCGCTTCGGTTTTATGAGGTACGGGCTGATTTTTTCATTCATGGTTCTAGGGTCTGATCGGGGGGTGGACGCTGCTCGCCCCGCGGAAGCGGGTTACCAGCGCAGAAAAATGGGGTCTGGGGTAAACCAAGTTGGCTACATACGCTCGGATCCGCGGTCAGGTCGCATGACCAGAGCGTCGAGAGGGTGCGACAAATGAGGGCGCATGGGGTTGGCGCGCTTTGAGCCGTGGGGGGGTGGGGTAGGACCGGACGAAATTCGAGCCAGTCGGGTCCAAAGAAAGAACTTGTCCGGCGAAGTCGCGCCTGCTGATTTGGAAGCGTTGCAACGTTCCGCGGCCATCACGCTCCGTCTTATCGCCCAAAGCTCCGGAGTGTCTTCGGCTACGGTATCCCGGGCGCTTTCCGGCCACCCCAATGTGCGGGCGGAGGTGCGCGATCGCGTGCTCGCGACGGCCCGGCAGCATGGTTACCGGCGCAATCATCTCGTGAGCACGATCATGGGGCAGGTGCGGGGGGCGCGGACCCAGCTCTTCATGGGCAATCTGGCCCTGGTGCACGTGCCGTCGCTCAAACAGCCGACGCTCCGGCCCATGCAGCAAAGCATGATCAAGGCCGCGGCCGACCGGGCGTTGGAACTCGGTTTTCGGGCCGGCGTATTCAGCCTAGGCGACCAGGTGGGCGGTCCCGCCGCGCTCGCGCGGGTGCTCCAGGCCCGCGGCGTGCTCGGAGTGGTTTTTCTCCAGCCCAATTCCAACAACACGACGGCCGGCTTCCCCTGGAATTATTTTACCTCGGTTCAGATCGACTATGATTCGCCGAACCTCGTGCAGCACACGGTCTCGCTCGATCACCACTTCACCCTGGTCGGGGCGCTGAGCCGCCTGCGGGCACTGGGTTATGGCCGGATCGGGCTCTTCATCGAGCGGCACAAAGATGAGCGACTGGTGCACAAATGGTCGGCGGCCTTTCGCTCCTATCAGGAAAATCACGGCGGCATTGGGGCGGTGCCCGTGTTGATGAGCGAGACGATGACCAGCCGGGAGTTCCTGGCTTGGCAACGCACGCACCGACCCGATCTCGTGGTCGGCCATGTCGACCGGGCGCTGTCCTGGCTCAAACGCGCGGGCTTGTCCGTGCCGACCGACATCGGCTTCTTCAACCTGAACTGGAACGAGCGTTTTCGCCCGTGCGCGGGGCTGGACCTGCGGCCCGAACTGCACGGCGCGGTCGCGGTGGAGACGCTGGCCGCCCAGATCCAGCGCAACGAGCGCGGCATGCCGCTCAATCCGCAGACCGTCTCCATCCTCGGCTCTTGGGTCGACGGGCCCACGCTGCGGACCTGAAGGCGGCCTCGTGGCTGTGTGCCGGGCGTCCCTTCCCGCGCTCACGCCTGTTGCGCCTCCTCCCCCGCGTTCGCCGCCCGGATCCACCCCTCGGTGGTGCCGTCGCGGTCCTGCCGACTCCGGCCTGCCGACTCCGCCGCAGGCGATTGTCACGTATTACGTGACAATCGCTTTTCCGGATTTTGAGCCCCGGCGCGGGTGTTTCGGCCTCGGTGGTCCTCGGTGGCTCCCGGTGTCTCCGGCCGCCGCGGCCGGCCACGGCTCTGGCGGTGGCCGGTTGGCGGGAGAGGGCGGACGGTTTGCTCTGACGGCGGGCGGACAGCTGGCTCCGATGGCGGATTGGCGGCTGATGGCCGGACGGCGGGCGCCCCGGCCCGCCTGCTCAAGGTAGTCGGTGACCAGCCAGGAGTCGGTCGGCCAAACCAGCCGGTCGGCGCCGCGGCGGCGCGCAGTTCCCGGGCGGTAGCGAGCGCCCGCGGGATGAACTCCGACCGGTACCGGGCCAGCACCCGCGCCGCCAAGTCGGGGTAGCCGAGGTCGAGGTGGGTCTTGAAAACGACAACAAGGCGGGCAGGCCTGACGGCGGTAAGGGGGGCTCCGAAAGCGGAAGCACGTAAGCCGAAAGGAGCACCCCGCCGAGTGCAATGTGGGAACGAGGCGGCTGGCGCCCGGTTTGGTTTTAACCCTCCGGCCCGCGGAGGTTGCTTACACCCATTCCCGCGCTTGCCCACCGGCGGGCGGCTTCCCATGGTCTCGCCAACCCCCTCGCCCCCATGACTTCCGCCGCCGCCCGCCCCTCCTGGATTCGTGTCGTCGGCTGGGCCGCGGTCATCCTGCTGGGCACCCTCTCGATCGCGATGCTCGCGTGGGGCCGGGGCGAGACGGTCAGCGCGCTCTGGATGGTGGTGGCGGCCGGCTGCGTGTTCGCGGTGTCGTACCGGTTTCACTCGGCCTGGCTGATGGCGAAGGTGCTCACGCTCGACGAGCTGCGCGCAACGCCGGCGGTGGTGCACGAGGACGGCAAGGACTTCGTGCAGACGAACCGCTGGGTCGTGTTCGGCCATCATTTTGCCGCCATCGCGGGGCCGGGCCCGCTGGTTGGCCCGGTGCTGGCGGCGCAATTCGGCTTCCTGCCCGGCCTGCTCTGGATGCTGGTCGGCGCGACGCTCGGCGGCGCGGTGCACGACTGCGTGATCCTGTTCTGCTCGGTGCGCCGCCGCGGCAAGTCGCTCGGCCAGATGGTGGCCGAGGAGGTCGGCCCCTTCGCCGGCGTGCTCGCGCTGGTCAGCATCATCGCGATCATGGTCATCCTGCTCGCGGTGCTCGCGCTGGTGGTGGTGAAGGCCCTGGCGGAGAGCCCCTGGGGCCTGTTCACCATCGCCGCGACCATGCCGATCGCGGTGGCCATGGGCCTGGCGATGCGGTCCGGCGGCCACAGCGCGCGGCGGCTCGGGTGGATCAGCGCCGCCGGCGTGGGGGCGCTGCTGGCCGCGGTGTACGGCGGCCGGTTCATCGCGGGCTCGGCGCTGGAGCCGGTGCTCACGCTGTCGGGCACGACGCTCGCGTGGTGGATCATGGGCTACGGCCTGCTGGCCTCGATCCTGCCGGTCTGGCTGCTGCTCGCCCCGCGCGACTACCTCTCCACCTTCATGAAGATCGGCACGGTCGCCGCGCTGGGCGTGGCGATCGTCGTGCTCGCGCCGCACCTGAAGATGCCGGCGCTGACGAAGTTCATCGACGGCTCCGGCCCGGTGTTCGCCGGCCCGGTGTTCCCCTTCTGCTTCATCACCATCGCCTGCGCCGCGGTGTCGGGCTTCCACTCCCTGATCTCGTCGGGGACGACGCCGAAGCTGCTGGCGCGCGAGACCGACATCCGGATGGTCGGCTACGGCGCGATGATCACGGAGATGTGCGTCGGGATCATGGCGCTGATCGCCGCCTGCACGATGGAGCCGGGGCAGTATTTCGCGATCAACCTCGGCGGCAGCGCGGCCGACGTCACGGCGCGCGTCACGGCGCTGGGCTTCCCCGTCACGCCGGCCGACATGGCGGACCTGGCGGCGAGCGTGGGCGAGAAGACGATGATCGGGCGCACCGGCGGGGCGCCGACGTTCGCGGTGGGCATGGCGCACATGTTCGCCGGCGTGGTGGGCAGCAAGGCCGCCCTCGCGCTCTGGTACCACTTCGCGATCATGTTCGAGGCGCTGTTCATCCTCACGACGATCGACGCCGGCACGCGGGTGGGGCGGTTCCTCGTGCAGGACCTCCTGGGCCTGGCGTGGAAGCCGCTGGCCAACACCCAGTCGTGGGCCAGCAACACGATCGCGACCACGCTCTTTGTCGCGGCGTGGGGCTGGTTCCTCTACCAGGGGGTGATCGACCCGCTCGGGGGCATCAACTCCCTCTGGCCGATCTTCGGCATCGCGAACCAGCTGCTGGCGGTGCTGGCGCTGGCGCTGGGCACCACGGTGCTGATCAAGATGGGCCGCACCCGCTACGTCTGGGCGACGGTCGGGCCGCTGGCGTGGCTGCTGGCGGTGACGATGTCGGCGGGCCTGATGAAGATTTTCAGCGCGGACCCGCGGCTCGGGTTCCTGGCGGCCGCGGACGCGCTGCGGCAGAAGCTGGCCGCCGGCGGCGCGCCCGCCGCGCAGGTCGCGGCGTGGCAGCACCAGCTCTTCAACCAATACGTCAACGCCGCGGTCACCGGCATCTTCCTCGTCCTGGTCGCCACGGTCGTGCTCACCTGTGCGCGGGCCTGGTGGCAGCTGCTGGTCGCCCACCGCGCGCCCGAGCTGCACGAGGAGCCCTACGTGGCGGTGGCCGCCGCGGAGCCGGCGGCGCCGTGACGCGGCCCCGCCCGGCCTGCCCGACCGGCGCCCCTTTCCCCATGAGCACCCCCCTGATCACCGCGCAGCAACGGCAGCAGTTCCGCGACGAGGGTTATTTTGTGCTGCCGAGCGTGGTGCCGGCGCCGCACCTCGCGATGCTGCGCGAGACCTGCCTGCAGTTCATCGCGCGGCACGACGCCGAGATGGCGGCGGCGGGGGTGGAGCGGCAGGGCATCAACATCAAGGGCAACCGGTACTTCATCGCGAACCGGCACCTGGGCACGCGGCTGCCGGAGTTCATCTACAGCGACGTGATGGCCGAGGTCTGCCGGGCGACGCTCGGGGACAACGCCTACCTCTTCTGGGAGCAGTTCGTGGTGAAGGGCCCGGAGAAGGGGGCGAAATTCAGCTGGCACCAGGACTCGGCGTACGTCGGCACGCCGCACCGGCCCTACATCACGTGCTGGGTGACGCTGGACGACGTGACGGAGGCGAACGGCACGGTCTACCTGCTGCCGTATGCGCGGGCGGGGACGCGGGCGGTGGTGCCGCACCGGGAGAATCCCGAGAGCCACGACCTCGAGGGCTATTTCGGGCCGGATCCGGGCGACCCGGTGATCGTGCCGGCGGGGAGCATCGCGGTCTTTGCGAGCACGGTGCTGCACCGCAGCGGGTTCAACACGACGCCGCACTGGCGCCGCGTCTACCTGCCGCAGTATTCCGCCGAGCCGCTGCGCCGGCCGGATGGCTCGCTGGCGGCGTTTGCCGCGCCGTTCCTGGTCGACGGCGTGCGCCGGAACGGGGCGTGAGGCCCGCCCGCGGCGGGCCAAAAAAACGGCCGGTCCCGAGGGACCGGCCGGCAAACTGACGGGCGCGCGGGCGCCTCAGGCCACGTAGGCGGGGAGCACCTTCTCGACCCGCACCTTGTCGAGCCGGGCGAAGGTCGGCACGCCGTTGTCGTGCGGCACGGCGACCTCGCCCTGGATCAGGGGCTGGGCATAACGCACGAACTGGAAGTTCATGCTCACGCCGTCCTCGTTGATCCAGTCGCGCTGGAGCTTCTTCACGTTGTTCGCGACGTCGGCGAGCGGCGCGAGGCCGGTTTCGCAGGAGTAGACGTCGCTGTCGCCGCGGAGGAGGGTGACGAGCTTGTCGGACTCGCCGTTGACGGCGGCCTTGACCGCGGCCTGGCCCACGAGGTAGGCCTCGTCGGCGTCGACCTTCGACGCGACATGGGCGGCGGAGCGCTGCATCAGGCCGGGGGCGGAGAGGCGGGCCTTGACGCCGGGCAGGTTGGCCTCGACGAGGGCCTTGATGAACTCGCCGGCGCCGCCGAGCTGGGCGTGGCCGAACGCATCGGTCGCGGGATCGGCGGAGACGTAGTTGCCGTCGGAGTCGGTCAGGCCCTCGGACACGACGATTTGGCAGAATTTCTCGCGCTTGAGCACGCGGCGGATGTCCTCGAGGCACTTTTCCTGGCTGAACGGGATCTCGGGGAGGTAGATGAGGTGGGGGGGGTCATGCGGCTGGTCGCGGCGCTTGGCGAGCGCGGCGCTGGCGGCGATCCAGCCGGAGCTGCGGCCCATGACCTCGATGATGGAGACGAGGTCGCCCTGGCCCATCGCCTCGTTGTCGGCGGCGAGCTCGCGCACGGTCGTGGCGATGTACTTGGCGGTGCTGCCGTAGCCGGGGCAGTGGTCGGTGGAGGGCAGGTCGTTGTCGACCGTCTTCGGCACGCCGATCACGCGGAGCTCGTAGCCCTGCGCCTGGGCGTGGGCGGAGATCTTGGCGGCGGTGTCCTGGGAGTCGTTGCCCCCGATGTAGAAGAAGTAACGGATGTTATGCGCCTTGAACACCTCAAGCACGCGGTCGAGGTCGGCCGTCTTCTTGAGCTTGTAGCGGCAGGTGCCGAGGGCGGCGCCGGGCGTGTGCTTCAGGGCGCGGATCTGCTGCTGCGACTCGGCCGCGAGGTCGATCAGGTCCTCCTGGAGCAGGCCGACCACGCCGTTGAGCGAGCCATAGATCTCCTCCACGCAGTCGTGGTTCAAAGCCTCGGCGATGAGGCCAGCGACAGTGGCGTTGACGACGGCGGTGGGGCCACCGGATTGGCCCACCAAGACATTTCCTGCTAGTTCAGCCATGACTGGATTTATAAAGGGTTGGAAACAACGTGAACGGGCAAGAAAGCGCGTCGCCCCCGGGGGATGCAAACTCAATTTTCGGGGCGGGGGTCCGGGGACCTCCGGCGCCGCCGGGCGCGGACGGCGGGCGCCGGCCTAGAGCAGCCGGCCGGGCCGGTACTCGGCGGCGCCCTTGTGCTTTTTCGCGAGCGGCGCCACCTCGGCCACAAAGGCGTCCACCTGGTGCGGCGCGGCGCCGACGAAGCGCGCGTTCTCGGCGAGGATGGCCTGCAGGGCCTTCTTGCCGAGGCCGACGCGCCTGTCGCCGGCGAGCCGGCCGAGCAGGTCGGCCTCGTCGCCCGCGCGCAGCGCCTTGGCGGCGGCCAGCGCGTGCTCCTTGATCGCCTCGTGGGCGGTCTCGCGGCCGGCGCCGTGCTTCACCGCCTCCATCAGGATCGTGGTGGTGGCGAGGAACGGCAGGTGGCGGGCGTTTTCCGCGGCGACGGCGGACGGGAAGACCTCCAGCTGGCGCAGGACGGTGAGGTAGGTCTCGAGCAGGCCGTCGAGCGCGAAGAAGGCATCCGGCAGCGCCACGCGCCGCACCACGGAGCAGGACACGTCGCCCTCGTTCCACTGGTGGCCGGCGAGGGCGCCGGTCATCGTGACATAACCGCCGAGGATGGTGGCAAAGCCGCCGATGCGCTCGCAGTTCCGCGCGTTCATCTTGTGGGGCATGGCGGAGGAGCCGACCTGCCCCTCCTGGAAGCCCTCGGTGAGCAGGCCGGCGCCGGCCATGAGCCGGAGCGTGGTGGCAAAGCTGGCGGCGGCGGCGCCCAGCTGGTGCAGGGCGGTGACCACCTCGAAGTCCAGCGAGCGCGGGTACACCTGGCCGACGGCGCCGAGCGAGGCGTGGAACCCGAGGTGCTTGAGCATGCGCGCCTCCAGCTGGTCGACCTTGCCGGCGTCGCCGCCGAGCAGGGTGAGCTGGTCGAGCTGCGTGCCGACGGCGCCCTTGAGCCCGCGGACGGGGTAGCGCGCGAGCAGTTCCTCCAGCCGGGCGAACCCGACCAGCAGCTCCTGGCCGAACATGGCGAAACGCTTGCCGAGCGTGGTCGGCTGCGCGGGCACGTTGTGCGTGCGGCCCGTGATCATCAGGTCGCGGTGCGCCTCGGCCTGGCGCCCGAGCGCGAGCAGCGCGGCGGCGGCCTTGAACTGGACGAGCTGGAGCGCGCGGTAGATCTGCAGCTGCTCGACGTTCTCCGTGAGGTCGCGGCTGGTGAGCCCGAGGTGGATGAACTGCCG
>CAIKTR010000005.1 GCA_903830425.1 uncultured Opitutia bacterium | reverse complement strand
GCCTAGTGGCACGCGCCTGATTGACGCAGGTCGCCGTGGAAATCGCAGCGGCGGCCCAGATCTGGTGCATGAGCCCACCGGTCAGCACAGGGGCGCGCGGTTCTTCGGCTCGGTGAGGGGCGCCGCGCCCGCTGGCGCTGTCCGGTGTTTGCTGAGCGCCAGCTCGATGACAAGGCTCAGCTCTCGTTCTTGGAAGGGTTTGTAAATAAACCCGAGCGGAGCAACGAGCTTCGCCCGACTGACGAACGAATCAGTCGTAGACGCCGTCAGAAAAACGACGGGGATGGAGAATCGACTACGGATGACCTCGGCCGCGGCAATGCCATCCATCTCTCCTGCCAGGTTAATATCCATCAACACAAGGTCGGGCTGCAATTGCCCGGCCAGCAGGATGGCCTCTTCGCCCATTCGAGTCTCGCCCACTGGCTCGTAGCCCAGTGCCAGCACTTGCTGACGAAGATCCATCGCCACCACCACCTCGTCTTCGACGATGAGTATCCTCGGCTTGTTCATGGCGCAGGACTGGAAAACTTCGGCGGCGTAGGTTTGGGCGTAAAGAACACGTCGAAAACCACGGCGGGAGCCGGCCCGACCGTCCATCGGCCCTCAAGTTGCCTGACGAGGCTTGCCACGAGTTGCAGACCCAGCGAGTGGCCTAGCTTTGCCTCAAAGTCGGCGGGCAGCCCCACGCCCGTGTTGCTCACGCGCAGCCGCACTTGCGGACCGCCGTCCACCAGCTGCAATTCGATCCGGACCTCGCCATTACCACCGTCCGGGAAACCATGTTTGAGGCTGTTGCAGAGCAGTTCATTGACCAGCAGGCCGCAGGGCATGGCCTGATCGAACCCGACTAAGATCGACTCCAGTTCCTGGTGGAGTCGAATGGAGCCGGGCCGGAGCGCCTGGGCGCGGAATGCCCTGTCGGTGAGTTCACGGAGGTAGGCGCCCAGATCCACCACCCCGAACACGCCGGAACGGTAGAGTGACTCGTGTAACAGCGCCATGGCCATGACGCGGGCACCCATCTCCTTGAGCGCGGACTGGGCCGCAGGGTGCTCGTTACGTCCCGCCTCCAGCCGGAGCAGGCTCGTGATCACCTGCAGGTTGTTCTTCACCCGGTGATGCACCTCGTTCAGCAGGCCGATTTTTTCGCGCAGGGCCGATTGCAGGGCCGCTTCCGCCTGCTTGCGCTCGGTGATGTCGAGCAAAGAAGCCAGAAAGTGATTGACCGTGCCATCGGGCTTACGCTGACAGGCTACGCTCAGGGTTGTGTAGACGACGGAGCCATCTTTGCGGATGAATCGTTTATCCAGTTCATATCGTTCCCGTTTCCCTGCCATCACTTCTTCAAAAAATTGCAGGTCGACCCCCAAGTCATCGGGATGGGTTAGCTCAGCCCAGGCAAACTTGGACAACTCCGCTTTGGTATAACCAAGCATCTGGCACAACCGTTCATTTACCGCCAACCAGTCTTTCTCCACGGACGTGACGCACATGCCCAGCGATCCCATTTCGAAATATCCCTGGAAGTCCTCCCGGCTTCTCTTGATGTCTTCCTCCGCCTGCTTGGCTTTGGTAATATCCATACAGAGGCCACTCATCCTATGAGGCTGGCCATTTGCACCGTAAATTCCTCGGCCGGTTGACTGGATCCAGCGGATTTTTCCGTCTGACAAGACAATCCGGTAGATGTTAACCAATTCCACCTGATCGCGCAGGGCTTGGGCTATCTGTGCCTCCGCAACCGCCAAATCTTCAGGGTGCACGATCTGTCGCCAGTTCGCAAAAGAGGCGGAGACCTTTCCTTGGTCCAACCCGAAGAGATCAAACAGCCGGGAATCCCACTCGATCGTCCCGACCGTGATATTCCAATCCCATAGGCCAGCTCCCGCGGCGGATTGCGCCAACTCAAGGCGTTCGTGGGAAACCCGTAATTTCAACTCCGTCCGCTCGTGCTCGGCAATCTCGGCTTGCAGCCTCGTGTTGGCCAGCTGGAGGTCCGCGGTGCGTTCAGTAGCGGTTGTTTCCAGCCCATCCTGAATCTGGCGTAGCTGCTCGTTCTTTTGCGCCAGTGCCTGCGTTGCCCTTTGGACCAACCGCCGCAAGGTTCGCAGCCAGACCGCGCCCGCCAGAAAGACCGCCAGGAAAACTGACGCCATCAGGGCCAGGTATCGCTTCCACTTGTTCCAAGGATCTTCCGCGCTCAGCCATCGGTCGTAGATGCGCTGGTATTCCCCATTGGCTTTGATGATCAACAGCCCTTGGTTGAGCTTCTCCAACAACTCCGAGTCCCCGCGCTTCACCGCGAAGCAGAACGTTCGCTTGTAGTCTGGAATCGGCGGCCCGACGACCAGACCCGGGCCTCCAAGGTCCCGCAGCGACAGGGAACCGATCAACTTCGGGCAAAGAAAAGCGTCATGACGACCGGATGCCACGAGGGCGAGACCCTCCGGAATCATGTCCACGAGGATAATGCGCCCCTGAAAATTGCGCTCCACCAGCGCCTGATGGGCGGCATCGGAACGCATCACCACGATTTCTTTGCCCCGGGCTGCCTGCAGACTCTCCAGCGCGGGTGTTCCGGGGCGCACAAAAAAAGCATCGTAAGTCACGGTGTGCGGAAGACTGAAGTCCACCGATCGGGTGCGCTCTGGCGATTTGGCCACCAGCGGCAACACGTCCAATCGATCCGTGAGCAATCGGTTCCAGACCGAGTCCCAGGTCCCTGTGCTCATCTCCACCTGCAGCCCCATCGTTTCCGCCACCGCTTGGATGAGGTCGACCGAAAACCCAACCGCCCGGCCGTCTTGGTCGACGGAGGCATAAGGGGGAAAGGCTAATTCGCTCCCCACGCGGACTACGGCGGCCTGGCCGGCCGGATCTCCCGCGAACACGCCGAGCAGGATGGCCGTCAACAGGGACAGCGCACTGGCAGTGGGTCGGAAGGGATTCGTGGTCATTAGACAAGCCCGGTTGCTGGGGCCGGTTCAAACCACCCTTCGATCCCAAGCGCACCCAGCAGATCGGCAACGCCCCGCGCGCCGTCCGTCTCTTTACGGGCGGAGCTGAGAAAAACAGCCGGCCGAATTTTAGCGTCCATTGGGGGTATTAAACGCCGGTGGAACCCAGAGGACTTTCCCCCGCCAATGCGAGGAGATTTTATGATCTAGTTGAGCGAATTATCTCCGTGATCACACCACGAAAATCGGGCGTTTCCGAAACCAACCTATGCGGCGCGGGCAAATGGCATGAGCCTCCCTCGATTACCCGAAAGACCTGCCAAGTGCGCTGGACGTAAAGATCGGCCAAAACCGGGCAAACATTTCGTCCGTGCCCAAAGCCCCAGGCTTCAGGCGCCGCTGGCGTCCCCACGGGGATTGATTCGCTGCGCTCAGGGCTTCGCCCCAGGCCGGCGGCCTGTCCTTCTCCGCTCGCTCCACTCGCTCCGTCGAACCCCTCCGGGGTCCCGAACCTGAAGCCCCAGGCTTCAGGCGCCGCTGGCGTCCCCACGGGGATTCGAACCCCGGTTCTCACCGTGAAAGGGTGGTGTCCTGACCGGGCTAGACGATGGGGACTAACCGCGGAACGTCGGAAGCTACGTTCCACCCCGCCTCGCGCAAGGCAATTTTTCCCGCGCTCTCCTCCCAAAACTTCCCTCCTCCCCTCCTTCCCTTCACACGCCTTTCCCCTCCGAAATTTAACCCCAATACCCTCCTCCCCCGGCCCCGCTCTCCCTCTCGCACCCTCTCTCGCCACCCCTCCCTCAACCCCGCCTGAGCCGCCGCGCGCGCGGCCGTTCTTGTCAGCCGTCGGCCCTTGGGCTACTCACCTCCCCGGCTTGGCCCAAGTCGTCCCCCCGGACTCCCAGGGCCCGACCCACCCACCGATGGACTCCCCGCCCACCCACCCTGACCTGCCGGCCAAACTTGGTTCACCGGCGGATCACAGCGCGGTGGCCGCCCCATCCGGCGACCGGCTCTGCCCGCGGCCCCCTCGGACCGATTTCACGGGCAACTGGATCTGGGTGCCCGCCTCCGCCGGCCACGCGTGGCGCAACAGCTACGCCTACTTCCGCAAGACCTTCACCGCGTCGGGCGAGCTGACCCTGCACATCGCCGCCGACCAGTGCTACGAGCTCCATCTCGACGGCGCCTTCGTCGACCGCGGCACCGCCCCGTCCGAGGTCTCCTACAAGACCTTTGACACCCACGCCCTCACCGTCGCCCCCGGCCGTCATGTGCTGGCGATCCTCGGGCATCACCTCGGCGAGCCCTGCGCCACCGCCATGCGCTCGCGGCCGGGCCTGTTCGTGGAACTGACGGCCGGCGCAACCCCCCCGGTCATATCCGACGCCAGCTGGAAGGTGCTGCCCGCCGCCGCCTATCAGCAGGCGCTCCCCTGCATGATGTCGCACTTCGGGTTTTACGAGGTCTGCGATCACGCCCGGATCCCCGCGGGGTGGCAGACCCCGGGGTTTGACGACTCCGCCTGGCTGGACGCGGAGGTCGTCGGCCCGGCGGGCTGCGCGCATTGGCCGCGCCTGATTCCCCGCGACACCCCCCCGCTCGCCACCGTGGCCATCCCCGCGGTTCGCCTCCTGGGCCGGGGCAGCTACCAAGACGGCCCCAAGCCCGAGACGGAAAAAGATCTCACGGTGGCCGTGGAGATGGCCGCCCGCCGCCGCCAGACGGACGGCGCCGCGACCAACGCCTTGCCGCTGTCCCTCGCCCGGGGCGACACCGGCGAGTTCGCCGTCATCGATTTCGGCCGCATCGTGAGCGGCCATCTCCGGCTGGAATTCACCGGCGCCCAACCCGGGCAGCGGGTGGATCTCGGCTACGACGAGATCCTGGACGCCGCGGGCCGGCCCAACCCGCGGCGCACCTACGTGCACGCCGCGGACTCCGCCAGCCTGCGCGCCGGCCAGCGCGAGCTGCAGATCTTCGGCGGCCGGGGTTTCCGCTACCTCCTGCTCGATGTCGCCGCCGGCGCCGGCGGGCTGACCATCGAGCGCGCCACGGTGGACGAGCGCACCTGCCCCATCCGGCACACCGGCACCTTCCGCTGCTCGGACCCCGAGCTGGAGCACCTCTACCAGGTCGGCCTCACCACCACGCGCCTGTGCATGCTGGACAGCTATGTGGACTGTCCGTCGCGGGAGCGGGTCATGTGGATGGACATAGCGGTGGAGGCGCCGTGCAGCGTCTACGGCTTTGGCGAAACCTCCCTGTGGCGGCACAGCCTCTACCTGTTTGCGCAGAATCCCTGCCGGGAGGGCATCCTGGCCGGGGCGATCAAGGGCTTCGCCCCCTGCGACCACGATCCCATGCTGGCCAGCTACACGCTCCAGTACCTGCTGTCGGTCGCGGACTATCATCGGCTCAGCGGCGACCAGCCGGCCTGCGCCGCGCTGTTTCCCACCGTGCGGAAACAGCTCGAGGTGTTCGCGCAATTCCTGACGCCGGAGGGGTTGATCAATGAAAAGTGGCCCGGCTGGGGCACGTTTCTCGACTGGTCGGCCATGGACTTCGGGGGCGTCTCCTCCTGCAACAACGCCCTCTACCTCCGCGCGCTCCGCGAGACGGCCCGGCTGGCGCGCACGCTGGGCGAGGACGACGTGGCCCGGCGGCTGGAACCCCAGGCGGCCGACCTGGCCCGGGCCTACCACCGGGCCTTCTGGTCCGCCGACGAGGGGCTGTTTGTCGACGCCCTCTACGACGGGAAACCCAGCGCGGTGCGCAGCCAGCTCGCCAACGTCATGGCCATCTGGGCCGGACTCGTGGACGGGCCCGACGCCCGCGCCCTGCTGGCGAGGATCATGGATGAGTCGCGCCTGCTGCCCTACACCGGCTGCAACTATCGCCTGAAACCCGGCTTCCAGTGCCAGACCGGCGGCCTGGTGCGGATCGGCACCCCGGGTGCGGGGTTTCTGCTGGTGCAGGCCCTGTTCGATCAGGGCCTGGCGCGGGAGGCGCTCGCTTACCTCAAGGAGCACTGGCTCCCCATTTCGCGGGGCGGCACCTATGCGGAGCATTTTGGCAACGACTACGACATCAGCTACTGCCACGGCTGGGGCGCGGGCGCGGTGATGCAGCTGCCCGCCTACGTCCTGGGCATCCGTCCCGTGGCCCCGGGCTGGAAGGAAATCGAGATCACCCCGCACTGCGCCGGCCTGGACTGGGCGGAGGGCTCCGTCCCCACCGCGCAGGGCGACATCCGGGTCAGCTGGCGGCGGGTCGGCGGCGAGCTGCGGCTGGAGTACCAGGTGCCGCCGGGCATCCGGGTGGTGCGGGCGGCCTGCCGGTGAACTTTTCCGGCCGGTTCCGCCGCCGCAGACCGAAAAAGCTTCTCCCCGCCGCGCCTTTGCGCGCAAATCCTGCCGCATGAACTTTACCGCCCTCGCCGCCGCCCTGCCCACCGCAGCCCGCACGGCCTTCACCGGCCTGCCCTGCCCGCTCCTCGCCTCCGGAAAAGTTCGCGAGATCTACGACCTCGGCGACGCGCTGCTGCTCGTCGCCAGCGACCGCCTCTCCGCCTTCGACGTGATCCTGCCCGACGGCATTCCGGGCAAGGGCATCATCCTCACGCAAATGAGCCTGTGGTGGTTTGAGCAGACCCAGCACCTCATCCAGAACCACCTGCTGCCCGACCAGCCGGGCGAGTTCGCCCGCCGCGGCCTGCACGACCGCGACCTCCAGCTGCGCAGCATGATCGTCCGCAAGCTCCGGCCCCTCACCATCGAATGCGTGGTCCGCGGCTACCTCATCGGCAGCGGCTGGAGCTCCTACCAGAAGACCGGCGCGGTCTGCGGCCTCCAGCTCCCGGCCGGCCTGCGCCAAGCCGACCGGCTGGCCGAGCCCATCTTCACCCCCACCACCAAGGCGCCCAAGGGCCAGCACGACGAGCCGATCAACGACGCCCAGGGCGCCGCCACCATCGGCGCCGCGCTGTACGCCACGGTCAAGGCCACCAGCCTCGCCCTCTACCGCTTCGGCCACGAGCGCGCCGCGCAGGCCGGCATGATCCTCGCCGACACGAAATTCGAGTTCGGCACCGACGCCGCCGGCCGCCTGTTCCTGATCGACGAGGTCCTCACCCCCGACTCGTCGCGCTACTGGCCCGCCGACCGCTACGCGCCCAACCAGTCCCCGCCCAGCTATGACAAGCAGTTCGTGCGGGACCACCTCCTCGCGATCCAGTGGAACCAGACGCCCCCCGCGCCGCGCCTCCCCGCCGAGGTCATCAGCCGCACCCAGGAGAAATACCTCGCCGCGCTGAAGAACCTGATCGGATGACGCCGGGCCGGGCCGGCGCAGCAGGAGGGAGCAAGGGGCAGGGAGCATGAACCCGACCTCGGCCGCACCTGCTCCGGAACCCTGCCCCTTGCTCCCTGCCCCCTCCCCCTCCGGCCCCATTTCCCATGAAAACCTCCCGTGATCTCGCCACCGCCTCCTGGACCCTGACCGGCTACGCGCCCGACACCTGGCGCTTCCTGGCCGGCACCGACCTCGGCGCGCCGAGCGTCAGCGAGGTCGCGCCCGTGCCGGCGCGCGTGCCCGCCTCGGTGCAGCAGCTGCTGCTTGAGGCCGGCATCCTCCCGGACTGGAACCACGACCTCGCCAGCCGCGCCGCCGAGTGGGTGGAGAACCGCAACTGGGTCTTCACCGCCACCCTGCCCCGGGCGTGGCTGGAGGGCGGCCCGGTGCGCCGGCTGCGCTGCGCCGGCCTCGACCACGCCGGCTGGGTCTGCTGCAACGGCCGGCTCGTCGGCCGCTTTGAGAACGGGTTCACCGAGCACACCTTCGACCTCTCCGCCCTCCCGCTCGCCGACCAGAACCTGCTCCAGCTCGTGTTCGACCTGCCGCCGCGCTGGCTCGGGCAGTTCAACCACACCTCGCAGATCAAGGACTGGCGCGCGCGGTTCAACTACACCTGGGACTGGCAGCCGCGGCTGGTGCAGATCGGCGTCTGGGACCGCGTGACGCTCGAGGTCTCCGACGGCCGCGAGCTCGCCGACCTGCGCTGCCAGCTGGCGCCGGACGGCTTCACGCTCTTCGGCTCGGCGCCGGACCGCGTCGAGGTGCGGCTGGAGTCCGGCGACCGCTGCCTGCTGGCGCAGACGGTCGAGCCGGGCGTGCTCGCCCGCGGGGCCACGTTCGCCGGGCTGCCGGTCGAGCCGTGGTGGCCCAACCGCGAGGGCGCGCAGACCACCTACCGGCTCACCTGCCGGCTGGCCGGGCCCGACGGCGGCACCGCCGACGAGTGGGTGCGCACGGTGGGCTTCAAGGACGTGGCCTGGCGCGCCTGCGAGGGCGCGCCCGCCGGCGCCGACCCCTGGATCTGCGTGGTCAACGGCCGCGCGATTTTCCTGCAGGGCGTGAACTGGACGCCGATCCGGCCCAACTACGCCGACGTCACCGCCGCGGACTACGAGACGCGCATCCGCGCCTACGCGGCGATGGGCTGCAATGTCTTCCGGGTCTGGGGCGGCGCGTTCCTCGAGACCGCGACCTTCTACGACCTGTGCGACCGCTACGGCATCCTGGTCTGGCAGGAGTTCCCCTTCTCCTCCTCGGGCATCGACAACTGGCCGCCGGAGGACCCGGCGCTGATCGTGGCGACCGGCCCGATCGTGCGCTCCTACATCGCGCGCCGGCAGCACCACGCGTCGCTCCTCTGCTGGTGCGGCGGCAACGAGCTGCAGGGCGCGCTCGACGGCAACAAGATCGGCTCGGGCCTCCCCACCCCGGCCTCGCACCCGCTGCTGCGCCTGATGGCCGGCGAGGCGGCGGCGATGGATCCGACCCGGCGCTACCTGCACACCTCCCCCACCGGCCCGCGCGCCCAGGCCAACGCCAAGGAGTTCGGCCTCGGGCTGCACTGGGACACGCACGGCCCGTGGTGGCCGGAAACGGCGGAGTACTGGAACCGCGACGACGCGCTCTTCCGCTCCGAGGTCGGCGCCGCAGGCGCGAGCCCCGTCGACATCCTCGAGCGTTATTACGGCCCGGGGGCGCTGCTGCCGCTCGACGAGGGCAACCCGCTCTGGCGGCGCTTCGGCTTCTGGATCCAGGCGGCGGCGTTTCACCAGGCCCACGACCGGGGGCCGCGCGACTTGGCGGAGTACGTGGCCTGGAGCCAGCAGCTGCAGACCGTGGCGCTGGACCGGGCGGCGCGCGCCATCAAGGGCCGCTTCCCGCGGTGCGGCGGCATCATCCTCTGGATGGGCCACGATCCGTTCCCCTGCCCGGCGAACACCGCCGTGCTCGATTATTACGGCCGGCCCAAGCCGGCCGCCGACGCCCTGCGCAAGGTTTTCCTCGCCGCCCCCGCCCAGGTTTGAGCCGGGCCGGGCGGCGGGGCGCGGGCCCCGCCGCGCCCGCCGGCGTCACTCGCCGGCGTCTTCCACCCGGATTTCGGCCACGGTGGCGGTTTGCTCCATGTTCAGAATCTGGAGGCGCAGCTTCCGGGTGGTGACGGGCGAAAATTCCGTCCGGTAATTGGCCTCCTGCTCCTTCGTCACCAGGTGCACCCAGCGGGTGCCGTCCCACCAGTCGGCCGTCCAGGACTTCAGGCGGATCGGCCGGCTCTTTTCCTCCAGCTGGAGCGCATGGATCGTGCGACGGCGGTCAAACGTCACCTCCAGCGTGCCGGCGGTCTGGCCGGCGGGGGCGGACCACTCGGTGTCCGGATCGCTGTCCACCGCCAGGGCCGCCGACTCCGGGTTGACCGAGGCCGCCACCGTGATTTCCGCCGGCAGGGCGATCGGGCGCAGGCCTGCGGCCGACTCCGCCAGCTCGAGTCGGACCAGCGTGTCCACCGCCTGCCGGTCGGCCGGCGCGACCTCGACGGTCAGGGCGTCAGCCGTCTGCCGGACCGTGACCGCGCCGCCGGTCAGCAGCGTGGCGCGCAGGACCTTGAGCGGCAGCGGCGGCAGGACGAGCTGGTCGTGGTCCCAGCGCAGCACGTGCAGGTAGACCCGGTGGTCGCGCCGCGTGCTGGCGAGATAGGAGGTGGGCCGGTAGGGGCCGCCGCGCGTGCCGTAGATGCTCTCGCCGTAGCGGGCCAGCCAGTCGCCCACCTGCTTCAGCCGCTCCGCCTGGCGCGGCTCAATCAGACCCTCGGCGGTGGGGCCGACATTCAGCAGCAGGTTGCCGTCGCCGCCCGCGCAGCTGAGGAGGGCGCGCAGCACCCGCGCGAACGGCTTCAGCGTGTCGTCCGGCTTCCACGCCCACTGCGTGCCGAGCATCATGCAGCTCTCCCACCGCCGGTCGTCCCGGTAGCGGCCGATCCGCTCCTCCGGCGTCACGTAGTCGCCCGCCACCGCCGCCCGGTCGTTGACCAGAATGCTGGGCTGCAGGGCGCGGAGGAACGGCACGAGCCGCTGCCCCTGCTCGGGCCAGTGCGCCCCGGCCATCGAGTCGAACCACACGCACAGGAGCGGGCCGTAGCCCGTGACGAGCTCGGCCAGCTGGCTCATCATGTACTGCGTGTAGCGCTCCAGGTCCGTGGTGGGCTTGAGCACCGTGTCCGACACGCCGCGGTAGGCGGCGCTGTAGGGGAACCACGGGTGGTGCCAGTCGGCGATGCAGTAGTAGACCCCGAACCCGAGGCCGCCGCGCCGGCAGGCCGCCGCCAGCTCGCGCACGATATCGCGCCGGAACGGCGAGTTCATGATGTTGTAGTCGGTCTGCTTCGTGTCCCAGAGGCAGAACCCGTCCATGTGTTTTGCGGTCAGGACGATGTAGCGCATGCCGGCGGCCTGCGCGATGCGGACCCACTCGTCGGCGTCGAACTTGGCCGGGTTGAAGCGGCGGTAGAGCTGGTCGTAGTCGGCGGCCGGGATTTTCTCGCCACGCGACCAGCCGAGCTCGGTGCCGGCGAGCGTCACCGGGCCCCAGTGCAGGAACAGCCCGAACCGGCGGTCGGCCAGGGCCTGCAGCGACGCCGGCGAGGCCGGCGGCAGCGCGGGGTCGGCGGGAAACTCGATCCCGTGAAACCCGGCGTGGGACTCGTGCACCACCGCCGCCGGGGGCGCGGCGGAGACGAGGAGCGGAGCGGAGACCGCCAGCAGCAGGACCAGGACGGGGATCCGAATTTTCATGGGGCGCGGTGCCCCAGGGTCTCCCGTCCGGCCGCCGGAGACAAGGGAGCAAACGGGCGGTGCGATGATCCCGAAACCTTCCCGCGTTCCGCTCCCCTTTTCCCGGGCCCGGCCCCGCGCTACGATCTCAGGCTGGGCGGGCGCGACGGACCCGTGGCCCCGGCCTGGGCGTGGAGCAGCTCGCGGCGGAGCCAGTCGAGCGCGGCGTTCACCGCGCGGATCTTCACGGTCGACCGCGGGCCGGGGTAGCTGAGCTTTTTTGACCACACGCCGTGGGGGGCGTGGAGCGCGAGGAAGATGGTGCCGACGGGATTGCCGCCCGTGCCCTGGGCGGCGCCCGCTCCGGCGAAGCCCGTGACGGCCAGGGCGTAGTCCGCGCCGAGCGTCTCGGCGGCGCCGGTGGCCATGGCGACCGCGCTCTCGGCGCTCACCGAGCCATGCTGCAGGAGGAGGCACTCCGGGACGTCGAGCAGCTGCATCTTGGAGTCGTTGGAGCAGCAGACGACGCCCCCGGCGAAAAACTTGCACGCCCCGCAGACCTCGGTGAACGACTGCGCCAGCAGGCCGCCGGTGGCCGTCTCGGCCACCGCGAGCCGCTTCTCCTGCGCGCGGAGCAGGTCGGCGCAGACCTTGGCCAGCGACTGATGGCCGTAGCCCATGAAGTCCTCGCCCAACAGCTGCGCGCACTCGCCGGCCACGGCCTCGAGCTGGGCGGACGAGAGGGCCTCGCTGGGCGAGCTGACCCGGCAGTCCACCTGCCCCTGGTGCGCGCAGAACGCCACGCTGAGCGCGGCGCCATAGCGGTCGAAGACCGGCTGCAGCCGCGTCTCGAGCGCCGACTCGCCGATGCCCGCGGTGCGCAGCTGGACGTAGGCCTCGCGGGGCAGCAACAGCCCGAGCTTGGCCAGGCGGGGCAGGACCTGCTCGACGAACATCGGCTGCAGCTCGTTCGGCGGGCCCGGCAGCATGCACAGCACCTTGCCGTCCTGCTCCACCCAGAGCCCGGGCGCGGTGCCGTGGGCGTTCGGCAGCACCTCGCCCCGCTCAAAGCGGTAGGCCTGCTTCAGGTTGTTCGGCGTCATCTTGCGCCCAAAGGCCGCAAACCGCTCCTCCATCGCCTGCTCAATGCCCCGGTCAAACACCAGCCGCTGGCCCAGCACCTCGGCCAGGACCTCGCGGGTGCGGTCGTCGCAGGTCGGCCCGAGCCCGCCGGTGGTGAGGATGACGTCCGCCCCGGCCCAGCTCTCGCGGAACTGGCGCGCAATGGCGTCGGCCTCGTCCGTGATGGTGACATTGCGCTGGAGCAGCACGCCGCGGCGGCCCAGCTGGGCCCCGATGAAGGTCAGGTGGCCGTTGGCGGTCAGCCCGAGGAGCAGCTCGTCGCCGAGCGTGAGCAGTTCGTACCGCTTGGCGGCAAACAGGGAGGGGGGAGTGCTGGGGGAGCCGGGTGAAACCATACTTGCGAGCGGGGGAGGTTAGGCGGATTCTGGGAAAATGCCAGCGGCTGAGCCAAACTTGCCCCGGCCCGGCTGTCACGACCCCAATGTTTTTTCCCGCCCTGCCCCGCCCCGGCCCCGCCCGCCCGCTCCGGCCCACCCGGCATGAGTGACCCCGTCCTCACGCTGAAGGAGAAGGTTCGCCGGCTGCCCGACCTGCCGGGGGTGTACCTGATGAAGGACCGGCTCGGCCGGATCATCTACGTCGGCAAGGCCAAGAACCTGAAGCACCGGGTGTCCTCGTATTTCCAGCGCGGCCGCGCCCGCACCCATGCCCAGCCGAAGATCCGGGCGCTGATCGAGCTGATCGCGGACCTCGAGACCATCACGGTGAAGTCCGAGCCCGAGGCGCTGCTGCTCGAGGGCAAGCTGATCAAGCAGTGGCGCCCCCGCTACAACACCGACTTCACCGACGACAAGCGCTTCCTGCTCGTGCGGGTCGACCCCGGCGAGACGCTGCCGCGCTTCCGGCTCACCCGGATCAAGCAGGACGACCGCTCCCGCTATTTCGGGCCGTTCCCGCACAGCGGGCTCCTGCGGAAGACCCTCGCGCAGATGCGCCGGAAGTTCGGCATCCTGCTCGGCGACGGCACGCCCCAGCAGCTGCCCGACGGCACCTGGCGCCTCTACGACGACGTGCGGCAGGAGCTCTACGGGGCCGGCACGGTGGTGTCCGCGGCGGACTACCGCCAGCGGGTCGAGGACGCGTGCGGCTTTCTCGAGGGCAAGTCGCGCGAGTGGCTCGCCGCGCTGCGCGCGGAGATGGCGGCGGCGGCGGGGCGGCAGGCCTTCGAGCAGGCGGCCGAGCTGCGGGACGTCGTGCAGGCGCTGGAAAAAACCCTGGCGAAGACGCGCACGTTCGCGCGGCTCGACCCGACCCGGCCGGCCGGCGACGGCGAGGCGCTGCGCGCCCTGGGCGAGGTGCTCGGGCTGGCCGGGCCGCCGCGCGTGCTGGAGTGCTTCGACATCTCGCACATCTCCGGCACGTTCGTGGTTGCCGCGATGGTGCAGTTTGTCGACGGCCGGCCGGCCAAGCCGCACTACCGCCGCTTCCAGATCAAGAGCTTCATCGGCAACGACGACTTCAAGGCGATGGAGGAGGTGGTCGGCCGCCGCTACCGGCGGCTGGCGGGCGAGCGGCTGGCCTTCCCCGACCTGGTGGTGATCGACGGCGGCCGGGGGCAGATCGGGGCGGCGCTCAAGGCCTTCCTCCGGCTCGACCTGAGCCCGCCGCCGCTGATCGGCCTCGCCAAGCAGCACGAGACCGTGATCTTCCCGGACGCGCGGCCGCCGCTGAACCTGCCGCTCAGCCACCCGGCGCTGAACCTGCTGCAGCGCCTGCGCGACGAGACGCACCGCTTCGCCCACACCTACAACGCCGACCTGCGCTCGCGCAAAATCCGCGAAAGCGTGCTCGATCATTTTCCCGGCCTCGGGCCGGTGCGCCGCGCCGCGCTGCTCGCGCACTTCGGCTCCATCGACCGGCTCCGCGCCGCCCCGGCGGCGGAAATCGCCGCGGTCCGGGGGCTGGGCCCGCGCACCGCCGCCGCGCTGGAGGCGTTTCTCCGCCGGCCCGACGCCGCCGCGCCGGCCCCGAGCCCCGCCGCATGATTCGCTCGCCTGCCCGCCGCCAATTTTCCACCCTCCCTGCCCCGCCACCCATGAATCTCCCCCGCCTCCTCCTTGCCGGCTTCAGCCTCGTCCTCCTCGCCCGCGGCGACGTCACGCTGGCCCCCCTCTTCCAGGACCATGCCGTGCTCCAGCGCGACCAGCCCCTGCCCGTCTGGGGCCGCGCGGAGGCCGGTGAGCACGTGACGGTCGCCTTCCAGGGCCAGCAGGTCGGCACCACCGCGGCGGCGGACGGCCGCTGGATCGTCTATCTCGCCGCCGTGCCCGCCTCCGCCGAGCCGTCCCAGCTCGTGGTCACGGGCAAAAACACGGTGACG
>CAIKTR010000004.1 GCA_903830425.1 uncultured Opitutia bacterium | reverse complement strand
TGGCGGCGCACCTCGGCGAGGGCGTCGCCGGCGAAGAGCTCCTCCGGCTCCCGGGCGGCGCGGAGGCCGCGGCGGACGAGCTCATCCTCCGCGACGCGGGAGGAGAGGAAGCCGCCCACGTTCTGGAGGAAGGTCTTGGCGCGCCCGGCCAGCTCGGGGGAGTCGGGGTGGGCGACGCCGTGGAGGCCGTCGGCGGCGACGGGGGTGACGGGGGCGCCGGCGAGGTGGCGGACGAGCCGGGCGGCCATGGTGGCGGAGGAGACCAGCCAGAGGGTCTGGCCGGCGAGCCCGTGCTGGCGGCGGAGCTCGGCCGCGAGCTGCAGCAGCAGCGGGTGGACGACGAAGCGCGGGTAGCCCGAGGTCAGGTGGCGCACGACGGCCGGGTCCTTTTCCTCGTAGCCGCGGACGTCCCGCATGCTAGGCAGGCTGCACGAGACGGCGTGGAGGAGCCGGGGGATGGGCTGGCCGAGCGGGAGCGGGGAGAAGACGGACATGCGGGGGCGGAGCGGCCGGAGTGTCGGCCACGCGGGCGGCCGATGGCAACAGGAAGGTGCGTCATGGGGGGCGGGCGGGTGCGAAACGGTTTGCGCCCGGCGGTCCGCCCGCGTTGAACGGCGCGCATGAAAATCGTCTCCTGGAACGTCAACGGCATCCGCGCCGCCCTGCGGAAGGGGGCGATGGACTATTTTGCGGCGGCGCCGGCCGACGTGCTCTGCCTGCAGGAGACGAAGGCGCACCCCGGCGACGTGCAGCACGTGGCCTGGCCGGCGGGGTACGAGGCGCACTGGAACAGCGCGGTGAAAAAGGGCTACAGCGGCACGCTGGTGCTGACGCGGGTGAAGCCGCGGCAGGTGACGACCGGCATCGGGGAGGCGGCCCACGACGCGGAGGGCCGGGTGCTCACGCTGGAGCTGCCGGACTTTTATCTCGTCAACGTCTACCAGCCGAACTCGCAGCGGGGGCTGACGCGGCTGGCGTACCGCACGCAGGAGTGGGACGGCGCCTTCCTCGCCTACCTGCGGCGGCTGGGGAAAAAGGGGAAGCCGGTGGTGTTCTGCGGCGACCTGAATGTCGCGCACACGGAGCTGGACCTCACCAACCCGAAGACCAACCACCGCAACGCCGGCTTCACCGACGAGGAGCGGGGCAACTTTTCCGCGCTGCTGGCGCGGGGCTTTGTGGACACCTTCCGGGTGTTTGAGCCCGGCCCGGGGCACCACACCTGGTGGAGCCAGATGATGAACTGCCGGGCGCGGAACATCGGGTGGCGGGTGGACTACGTCGTGGCCGCGGAAAAACTGCGCCCGGCGCTGCGGCGGGCCTGGATTTCGCCCGAGGTGATGGGCAGCGACCACTGTCCGGTGGGGCTGGAGCTGGCGTGATTCCCGTGACTTTCCCCGGCGGCCCGGGCAGAGTCGGCCCCATGACCGAGCTCCCGGCACTCCTGCGGCAGGCGCCGCGCCTCAGCCTGGCGGTGGCGGAGAGCCTGACCTGCGGCCAGGTGCAGGCGCGGGTGGGGGCGATCTCCGGCGCCTCGGATTTTTTCCTCGGGGGCATCACGGCCTACACGCTCGACCAGAAGGTGGCGCAGCTCGGGGTGCGGCGCGCGGCGGCGCGGCGCGTGGACTGCGTGTCCGCGGACGTGGCCCGGGAAATGGCGCGGGGCGTGTGCCGGCGGTTTGGCAGCGACCTGGGCCTGGCGACCACCGGCTACGCGGAGCCGTCCGCGGCGGCCGGGGTGGCGGATCCGTTTGCCTGGTGGGCGCTGGCGCACGTGCGGCGCGGCCGGACGGTGGCGCTGCTCGCCGGGCGGATTGAGTGCCCCGGGGCGGGGCGCGTCGAGGCGCAGTCGCTCGTGGCGGTCGCGGCCCTGGCGGAGCTGACGGACTACCTCCGGCGGATCCGGGCGTGAGCGGGGCCGCCGGGCGGCGGCCCGGGCTCAGGTCAGGGTGTTCTGCAGGAACTCGATGCTCTCGCCGTTCGGGCCCTCGCAGAAGAAGATGCGGACCGGCACGGGGCCGACGCCGTTGGTCGTGGCGAGGGTCACGTCGCGCGGCTCCACCGTGAGCTTGATCCCGGCGGCGCGCACGCGGTCGGCGACGGCGTCGAGCCGCGTGGTGCGGAAGGCGAAGTGCAGGATGGCCCCGTTGGTCGGGCCGGCGTAGGCGAGGTCCTCGAACACCTCGAGGTAGTTGCCGTCGCCGGTGTCGAGCATCACGGCGCGCTGCGGCGCGGCGCGCCAGGCCAGCTTCGGGGTGCAGCCGAGCGTGTCCTGGTAGAACCGCATCGTGGCGTCCCAGTCCCGCGTCTTGACGCAGACGTGGTGGAAGCCGCCGCCGCCGAGCACCGGGTTGGCAGGCATGCGGGCCCGCCTACGGCGCGATCCGCTGCACGTAGTGCATGAGCGGGGCGACCTCGGGGATGGGCTGGACCCAGTCGCTGTAGAGCAGCTCGGGCATGGTGTAGTTCGTCTGGTAGAGGATGAAGTTGATGTCGTCGCTGCGCTGGAGCCAGCCGGCCTTGACGGTGGCGCCGGCGTAGAGGCCCTTGGCCTTGGTGTAGACCAGCACCGGGGCGGTGATCATCGCGCGGTTGTACTTCTCGGCCTCGGCGAGCTTCGGGCCGGCCACGGCCTTGGCGTCGACGCCGACGTTGAAGCGCTGGTTGAAGAGGAGGCGGGCGGTCTGGTCGTCGGTGATGACCATCACCGTCTCGATGGCGTTGGCGCCGACCTGGAGGCCGAGGCTGAGCTCACCGGCGGCGAGCAGCACGGGCAGGCTCCAGCGGCCGTCGGCCTTCTTGACGAGGATGACGCCGTAGCCGTCCTTGATGCCGAAGAAAAACCCGGCCTTGAACTGGTTGACGATGACGAGGGCGCGGGCGCCCTGGAGCACGGAGGGCGGGATGGCGGTGGCCGGGTTGGCCATGAACTCCTGGAGGATGGCTTCGCAGGATTCGACCCGGGTGATGTATTCCGGGCGCGAAGCCTCGCTAGGGGCCGCGTGGGCGAGGCGTGCTCCGGACAGGACGAGCAAGGACAACAGGAGGAGTTTTTTCATGGCGGTGCGGAGGAGCTGAGTGGGGGCGAGTGTATGCATGGCGGTGCGAACTTGGAAAGCGCGGAGTGCGGGCGGTTCCGGCCGGCTTCAGTCCAGCCCGCGGGCGGTCAGCTCCTCCTCGTCCCAGCCCAGGTAATGGCCGAGCTCGTGCAGGTACGTCAGGCGGGTCTCGGCGCGGAACCCGGCGGGGTCGCCCTCGGCAAACTCCCAGAGGTTCTCGAGGTAGAGCAGGATCTCGGGCGGGGCCGGCTGGTCGTGGTCCAGCTCGGTGCCGTGGGGGCTGCCGGTGAACAGCCCGAGGATGTCGGGCGTGAAGCCCTCGGCCAGGACGCTGGCGTGCGGCCGGGCCTCGTAGTGGACGGGCACGGCGCGGGCCAGCGGGCGGATCTCGGGGGGGAGGGTCCGCTGGGTCGCGGCCACGGTGGCGGCGGCGAGTTCGGTCAGGCGGGCCAGCTTCATGGGGGCGGGGCGGACGGGCCGGGCCCGCCGCGCGGGGTGGCTGGGCCGGCTGCGATCATGGCCGCAGGGTGGGGGTCCCGCCGCGGGCGCGCAAGCCCGCCGCGCCGGCGGGCGGCCTGGGCGGGCGCGTAACCGCGCCGGGCGGGCGGCGTCTTGGTGGGGGTAACCATGAAAACCAAAATTGTGCACCTGCCGCTGCTGCTGCTCACCGCGCTGGCCGCGGTTTCCTTCGCCCGGGCCGACGAACCCCCGGCCGGCCCGCCGCCCGGGCCGCCCGGCGAGCACGGCGGCCGCCCGCGGCTCGAGCACCGCCTGCAGCAGCTCGACGAAACCCTGCAGCTCACGGCCAGCCAGAAGGAGCAGATCAAGGCGATCTGGGCCCAGGCGGCGGAGCAGGGCAAGGCGCTGCGTGCCGACGATGCCGCCGCCCGGGAGGCGCGCCGGACGAAGGGGATGGAGGTGCTGAAGGCCACCCGCGCGAAGGTGCGGGCGGTGCTCACGCCCGCCCAGCAGAAGATCTTTGACACGCTGCCGGCCGAGGGTCGGCGCGGCCGCGGGCCCCGCCCGGCGGGCGCGGACGCGCCGCCGCCCCCGCGGTAAGCCCGTTCCGGTTGCCAGGTTGGGCCGCCGCGGCCGTCGGTCGCGGCGGTTTTTTTGCGCCCGGACGCTTTCGCTTCGACTCCGCGGCGCGGGCTCGCAGCGTGCGGTCATGGCGGAAAAGACACGCGTGGTGGTGGTCGGGGGCGGGGCGGCGGGCTTTTTCGCGGCGATCACCGCCGCGGAGCGGCTCGGCGCGGCCGGGACGGTGACGCTGTACGAGGCCACGGCCCATCCGCTGGCCAAGGTCCGCGTGTCGGGGGGTGGTCGCTGCAACCTCACCCACGCCTGCTTCGAGCCGCGGGAGCTGGTGAAAAACTACCCGCGGGGCGGACGCGAGCTGCTGGGCGCGTTTCACCGCTGGCAGCCGCGCGACACCCTGGAGTGGTTCGCGGCCCGCGGGGTCGAGGCCAAGGCCGAGGCGGACGGCCGGATGTTTCCGGTGACGGACGACTCGGCGACCGTGGTGGCGTGCCTGACGCAGGCGGCGGCGGCGGCCGGGGTGACGGTGGTGACGAGCCTGGGCGTGCGCAAGGCGGAGCGCCTGGGCCGCGAAGGGGCGGCGCCGGACTTTTGGCTGACGCTCACCGATGCCACGACCGTGCGCTGCGACCGGCTGCTGCTGGCGACCGGCGGCAACCAGGCCTCCGCGGGCCTGACGATCGCGGCGGCGCTGGGCCACACGATCGTGCCGCCGGTGCCGTCGCTGTTCACCTTCCATGTGGATGACCGGCGGCTGGAGGGCCTGTCGGGGGTGTCGGTCGAGTCGGCCACCGCCGGCGTGGCGGGGACCCCGCTGGTGGCGAGCGGCCCGCTGCTGATCACGCACTGGGGCCTGAGCGGCCCGGCGATCCTGCGGCTGTCGGCCTGGGGCGCCCGGGAGCTGGCGGCGCGCCGCTACGAATTCACCGTGGCGGTGAACTTCGCCCCGCCCCACACCCGCGACTCGCTGGCCCGCGAGCTGGGCGAGGTGCGGGCCCGGCATCTCCGCAAGCAGATCGCCACCTGGAGCCCGCTGGACCTGCCGCAGCGGCTGTGGGAGCGGCTGGTCACCTCCGCCGGCATCGCCCCGGCGACGCCCTGGGCCCAGGTCGGCAATGTCGCGCTGGCGGCGCTCGCGGCCCAGGTCACGGCGGCGGAGTTCGTGGTGGTGGGAAAGAGCCTGTTCAAGGAGGAGTTCGTCACCTGCGGCGGCGTGCGGCTGAGCGAGGTGGACTTCAAGACGATGGAGAGCCGGGTGTGTCCCGGGCTGCATTTCGCCGGCGAGGTGCTGGACATCGACGGTGTGACGGGCGGCTTCAATTTCCAGTCGGCCTGGACGACCGGCTGGCTGGCGGGGCAGGCGCTGGGCGCCGGGGCGGAGCAGCCATGATGTCCTACTGGCAACTGCTGCTGCTGCTGCTGCCGGTCTTCGCGCTGATGGGGCTGGGCCTGGGGCTGCGGCGCGGGGGCTGGCTGACGACGGAGGCGGACGCGAGCCTGCTCCGGCTGGTCGTCAACCTGCTCTACCCCTGCATCATCTTTGAGCACGTGCACGCGAACCCGGCGCTGCGCGACCCGGCGAACCTCGCCTGGTCGCCGCTGGTCGGCTTCGGGACGATGGCCGGGGGCATCATGCTCTGCGCCTACGCGGCGCGGGTGCTGGGGTTCACGGTGGGCACGGGCCGACGCACCTTCGCCTTTACGGCGGGCATCTACAATTACAGCTACATCACGGTGCCGCTGATGACGGCGCTGTTCGGCCGCGGGAGCCTGGGCGTGCTCTTTGCGCACAACGTCGGGGCGGAGGTGGCCATCTGGGTGGTGGGGGTGCTGGTGCTGTCGGGCGAGTCGTGGCGCCAGAGCTGGCGCCAGCTGCTCAGCCCGCCGGTGCTGGCGCTGGTCGTGGCGGTGGCGGTCAACCTGACCGGCCTGGGGCCGCGGGTCCCGGAGGTCCTGCTGGCGGTGGTGCGGCCGCTGGCCGCCTGCGCGATCCCGCTCGGGCTGATCCTCAGCGGGGCGACGATGGCCGAGCATGTCCTGGGCCGGCCGCGCGAGCTGTTCGAGCGGCGCACCTCGCTGGCCGCGGTGGGCCTGCGGCTCGGCGTGCTGACTGGGCTGTTTCTGCTGCTGGCGCGCTACGGCCCGTTTTCCCCGGACCTGAAGCACGTGATCCTGGTGCAGGCGGCGATGCCCGCGGGCTTCCTGCCCCTCGTGCTGGTGAAGCACTACGGGGGCCACCTGCTGACGGCGGTGCGGGTGGTGCTGGCGACCGTGCTGGCGAGCCTGCTGCTGACCCCGCTCTGGCTGCGGCTGGGGCTGGAATGGGTGGGCGGCTGAGCGCGGGGCCCCGCGCGCTTTGCATTGTCTTCCCCCGGCGCGGTGGTGGGATGCGGCCATTCCCCATGCCCAAGCTCCCCGGCCTGCTCCCCAAGCTGCACCGTGAACTCCGCTGCGGTGCCACCACCGCGCTCTACGTCCAGGATCCCGCGACGGGCCGGCTGGGCCTCTGGCTGGTGCCGACGAGCCGGCGCCGCCAGCTGGCGCGGCGGCGGGAATTTCTGAGCGGCCTGGAGGTGGACGGGATCAAGGGCTCGGCGGCCCACGGGCCGCGGGCGTGGGCGGTCGAGCCCCTGCTCCAGCTGAAGGTGCGCGGCGACGACGCCACGCCGGCGTTTTCCCAGGGCCGCACGATGCGCAACAGCCCGACGGCGGAGCGGATGAAGTTCACGGGGCAGACGGTCACCCGGGCGCGCGGGGTCACGACGGTGCGCACCGCCTTCACGCACCCGGACGGCTGGCAGGCGCACCACGACCTGTGCTGGCGGCGGGGCGCGAGCTGGCTGGAAAGCGCGGTGACGGTGGACAACACGGCGGCGGCGCCGCTCACCCTGGAGTTCCTCGCGAGCTTCTCGCTCGGGGGGCTCACGCCGTTTGCGGCCGACGATGCGCCGGAGCGGCTGCGGGTGCACCGGTTCCGCAGCGTGTGGAGCATGGAGGGCCGGCGGGAGACGCGGACCTTCGAGGAGCTGCAGCTGGAGCGCTCGTGGATCGGCTACGGCGTGCGCGCCGAGCGGTTCGGCGCGGTGGGCTCGCTGCCGGTGAACGGATTTTTCCCGCTGGTGGCGGTGGAGGACACGGGGGCGGGGGTGGTCTGGGGCGCGCAGCTGGCGCATCCCGGCTCGTGGCAGATGGAGGTCTACCGCCGCGACGACCTGGCGGCGATGTCCGGCGGGCTCGCGGACTGCGAGCTGGGGCACTGGCAGAAGACGCTGCCGCCCGGCGCGAGCTTCACCTCCCCGGTGGCGACGATCGGCTGCGTGGCGGGCGGGCTGGACGACCTGTGCGCGGCGCTGACCGCGGCGCAGGCCGGGCCGCTGGCGGGGCTGCCGCGGAGCGAGCAGGCGCTGCCCGTGATGTTCAACGAGTGGGCCACCAGCTGGGGCAACCCCAGCCATGCGAACATGGTGGCGCTGGCGCAGACGCTGCGCGGGACCGGCCTCCGGTACCTCGTGATGGACGCCGGCTGGTACAAGCCCGCGGGGGGCGAGTGGTCCACCGCGCAGGGCGACTGGACGCCGAACGCCGCCATGTATCCGCAGGGGCTGCGCGCCACGGCGGACGCGATCCGCGCCTGCGGCCTGATTCCCGGGATCTGGTTTGAGCTGGAGGTGGTGGGCTCGGCCTCGCCGCTGTTCGGGCGGACGGACCTGCTGCTGCACCGCGACGGCCGGGTGCTGACGGCCGGCAGCCGGCGGTTCCTCGACCTGCGGAAGCCGGAGGTCCACGCGCACCTCGGCGAGCGGGTCATTGGGCTCCTGCGCGCGGGCAATTTCGGCTACCTGAAGGTGGACTACAACGAGAACATCGGCCTGGGGGTGGACGGGGCGGAGTCGCTGGGCGAGGGGCTGCGGCAGCATCTGGAGGGGGTGCAGGCCTTTTTCCGCCGGCTCCGGGCGGAGCTGCCGGAGCTGGTGATCGAGAACTGCTCGTCGGGCGGGCAGCGGCTGGAGCCGTCGATGGTGGGGCTGACGGCGATGAGCAGCTTTTCGGACGCGCACGAATGCCGGGAGATCCCGATCATCGCGGCGAACCTGCACCGGCTGATCCTGCCGCGGCAGAGCCAGGTGTGGGCGGTGCTGCGGGCCCGGGAGGGCGCGCGCCGCACGGTGTACCTGCTGGCCGGCGGGTTTCTCGGCCGGCTCTGCCTGTCGGGGGAGTTCCCGGCGCCCGGGACGGAGCAGCGCGCGCTGGTGGCGCGGGCGGTGGCGCTGTACGCGCAGGCGGTGCCGGTGATCCGCGCGGGGCGTTCCTACCGCCACGGCCCGGAGGTGGCGGCGTACCGCCAGCCCCGGGGCTGGCAGGCGCTGGTGCGCGTGGGGACCGGGGGCCGGCAGGCGCTGGTCGTGGTCCATGCCTTTGAAAAACCGGGGGCCGCGACCCTCCGGGTGCCGCTGCCGCCGGGGCGCTGGCGCGTGGCGGGCGAGCTGCACGCCGACCGGCGCGGCGTCACGCTGGCCCCGGGGGAACTCCGCTGGCGGCCCGCCGGCGACTGGTCCGCGTGTGTGGTGCTGCTGAAAAAATGAGGCCGGGCGGGGCGGGTCGCCCCGGCCCAGCCCGAGCGCCGTGCGGCCCGCCGCGGGCGGCCGCCGGAGTTTGAGGGCCGACGCAGCAGGCTCGCCACCGGCGGGCCATCGGCTTTGCTCGGTCCCCATGCACCTCCGCCCGCTTGGCCGCAGTGACCTGCAAGTCTCCGAACTCTGCCTCGGCACCATGCAATTCGGCTGGACCGCCGAGGAGGCCGCGTCGTTTGCGGTCATGGACGCCTTTGCCCAGGCCGGCGGCAACTTCATCGACACGGCCGACATCTACACCACGTGGGGCCCGCGAGGCCTCGCCGGCGGCGGCCAGTCCGAGGAGATCATCGGCCGCTGGCTGCAGGCGCGCGGCAACCGCGCCCAGATCATCCTCGCGACCAAGGTCCGCGGCCGGATGACCGAAGGCCCCGGCGGCGAGGGGCTGTCCGGCGCGCGGGTGATCCGCTGCTGCGAGGATTCGCTCCGCCGGCTGCAGACGGACTATCTCGACCTGTACCAGTGTCATTCGGCGGACCTCAGCGTGCCGATCGAGGAGACGCTCGGGGCGCTGGATCAGCTGGTGCGCGCCGGCAAGGTGCGCGTGGTGGGCGCGTCGAACTATCCGGCCTGGCGCCTGATGGAGGCGCTGTGGCGCAGCGACCAGGGCGGGCTGGCCCGCTTCAATTCCTACCAGCCGGAGTATTCGCTGATGGAGCGGGCCGGTTTCGAAATCGAGGCCCGGCCGCTCTGCAAGCACCACGGACTCGGCGTCATCCCCTATTCGCCGCTCGCCGGCGGGTTTCTCACCGGCAAGTACCGCCGCGGCGCCAGCGTGGACAGCGTCCGGGCGACCGACATCTGGAAAAAATACGGCAACGACCGCGGCTTCGCGGTCATAGAAAAACTCGCGGAGATTGGCCGCGCCCGGGGCAAGACGGTCGCGCAGACCGCGCTCGCGTGGCTGCTGACCAACCCGGTGGTCACCGCGGCGATTGTGGGGGCCAACACCCCGGCGCAACTGGGCGACTCCCTGGGCGCCCTGGGCTACCGGCTGGCGGCCGAGGACATGGCGGCCCTGAATGGTCTCACGAGTTATCCGATGAACTGGCGGCCGATCTGGGACTGAGCCCGGCGGAGTCTCCGCGGGAGCAGCGGGGTTTCAAGGCGGGGCCGGAGCGGCGGTTCCGGGCCCCCTGGTCGGCGCGGGCTGGCGCGAGGGCACGCGGGGTTGCGCCGCGGCGCGCGACCGCCAAGCTGGCGCCATGAAAAAACTCCTGAGGCTGGGCCTGGGCCTGACCGGGGCCGTCGTGGCGTGGGCGCAGCCGCCGCCGCACCCGGGCTGGCTGCTGGTGGAGGAGGAGGTCGCCGCCGCGGTGCAGGGCCCGCAGGTGACGGTGGTCCATTTCTGGGCGCCGTGGTGCCCCAACAGCCTGGCGGAGCTGGGGCCGGGCGGCTGGGCCGCCCTGCTGGCGGCGAACCGGGACGTGACGTTCATCTTTGTGACCGTGCGCAGCGCCGACGACGGCGGGGCGCTGCTGGCGGCCCACGGCGTGGGCCCGCAGGGCAACCTCGTGCGGCGGCAGCATCCGAACCCGGTGCGCAAGGGCCCGGGGAGCCTCCAGAGCTTCATGGACCTGCCTGTCACGTGGGTGCCGACCACGTGGGTCTTCCGGGAGGGCCAGCTCCGCTACGCGCTGAACTACGGCGAGGCGCGCTTCCCGCTCCTGCAGCAGCTGATCCAGGACGCGGCGGCGGCGTGGGCGCATTGAGCGGGGCGCCGGCCGGGCGCTGAACAATCGCGCAACGGCCGCTTGCGAACGGGCCGGCTTAGTCTACATCGCCGGGGTTTTCATGAAGTTCTCCGTCAAAACCGCGGGCTGGGCCCTGATGGGTGCGGCCTACCTCATGGCGGCGTTCACCGTGGCGCGCCGCACCGCGGAGTCCGTGCGGACGGACCGGGTGACGATCCGCTTCTCGCAGTGGCAGCTCGAGGGGACGGTGCGCCAGGCCTTCGACGCGATCATCGCGCGCTACGAGCAGCTCAACCCCAAGGTGCACGTGGTGCACCTGCCGGTGCCCGACACCGTGTACCTGCCGTGGATCCAGACCCAGATGGTGGGCGGGACGGGGCCGGACATCGCGGAGTACGTCTGGATCTGGCCGGACATTGCCCGGCGGTTCCAGCCGCTGGACGAGGACATCGCGCAGCCGAACCCCTACAACCGGGGCACGCCGCTCGAGGGGGTCCCGTGGCGCGACACCAACGTGGACGGCATGTCGAACGACGACAGCTACATCAAGTCGCTGAGCCATTATTACGGCATCACCGTCACCTCGCATGTGTCGCGCATCGTCTACAACCGGGAGCTGCTCCGGCAGATCACGGGCTCGGACCAGCCGCCGCGCACCTACCGCGAGTTCGTGGCGCTGTGCGCGAAGATCCAGGCGTACGCGCGGGTGACGAACCGGCAGCTGGTGCCGCTGGGGAGCTCGCAGGACACGTACCCGTTCATGACCTACGCGATCATGGGCACGATGGGCACGCGGCTCACGCAGCGGCTGGACTACCGGCACCGCCTGCAGATCTACCAGAACCAGCTCAGCGCCCAGTACCTCCAGGGGGACTGGAGCTTTGAGTCGCCCGAGATGACGGCGGGGCTGCGCCTGCTGGCGGACCTCGGCGCGGTGAGCACGCCGGGGTTTGTGCAGCGGCGCCGGCACACCGCGCTGACGGACTTCGTGGCGGAGCGCACCGCGATGGTGGTGATGCCGAGCTGGGAGGCCAGCAGCCTGCCGGTCATCTGCTCGTTCGCGATCGGGGCCTTTTCCTTCCCGTATCCGCGGGAGGACGATCCGGTGTACGGCCACCTGGTCCAAGGCCCCTTTGGCGAGGGGCCGCGGACCTCGGTGATGGGCCTGTATGTCAACCGGCAGACCCGGCACCGCGCCGAGGCGATCGATTTCCTGCAGTTCATGACCAGCGTGGAGGGCAGCCGGATCTTCACCGAGGTGAGCAACTGGCAGCCGGCCACGGTGGGGGTGAAGCCCTCGGGCTTTGCCGCGCAGTTCAGCCAGGAGACCGAGGGTTATGCCTGGGGGGCGAGTTATATCGGCATCACGATCGACGCCGAGCAGTTCCTGCGCACGCGGTTCAGCACCCTCTGGGGCGCCGGCGGCGGGGTGGCGGCGTTCCAGGCCGAGGCGAAGGCCGGCCTCGGGCTCCGGATCCGCGACGACCTCCGGCGGGAGGGCCACGCCGCGGTGCGCAATGTGCAGCGCGAGGACGGCATCGCGGTGGCGGGCTACTTTGCCGCGGCCCCGGCGCAGCGCCCGGACCGGCTCCCGCTGGTGACGCTGAGCAACGAGATCAAGGTCTACCAGTTCAACCGGGTGCTGGCCGCGCCGGCCCCGTCCCAGCCATGAGGATGCTCCCCACGGTGCTGCTCGGGCTGCTGGCCGCCGGGTCCCTGGCGGGCGGGGAGCTGACGGCCGGCTGGCAGGCCCTGGCCGGCTACCGGGCCGACGAGGCGCTCAAGATTTTTGCGGCCGGGGCGCGCGCGCCGGACCCGGCGGTGGCGCGGGAGGCGCGCCTGGGCCAGGCGGTCGCCCTCCTGGCGAAGCAGCCGGTGACGGCGGGGCAGGTCGACGAGGCCCGCCGGGTGTGCACGGCGCTGGCGGACGGCGGCCCGGACGATCCGGCGCTGGCGGCGCGGTTTCTCCTCGGGCGGATCGCGCAGCACCACCAGGAGCGGCCGGACCCGGCGGAGGCGGCGCGGCAGTTCCGCCGGCTGATCGCCGCGGCCGAGGCCTCGACCTGGGCGCAGTCGGCGCTCAGCCGGCTCGCCCTGCTGCAGCTGTACGCGCTGGACCTGGCGCGCCCGCCGGCCGAGCGCCTCGCCGCGACGGAAAAGCTGCTGGCGCAGGCGCACGTGCCGGCGGTGGCCGGGGAGCTCCACGTCGCGCTGGCGGAGGCGATTTTTTTCTACCGCCTGCCCGGCGCGCAGGCGCTGCCGCACCTGCTCGCGGCCGAGCGGCTGGGCGGCACCGACCGCGTCGGGCGCGCGGACGTCCTGGTGCAGATCGCGGAATTGTCGCGGCTGGCGGGGAACCGGGCGCAGGCGGCGAAATACTACCGGCAGTTCCTGCAGGAGAATCCGCGCGACAGCGCGAACTACACGGCGCGCCGGCGGCTGGCGGACATGGAGGCGCCGCCGGCGGCGGCGCCCGGCGGGCGGTAGGCGGCTAGGGGAGGGCGAGGAGGGCGCGCGGGAGCTGCAGCGGCTTGAAGTGCCACGCCGGCACGTGGGTGCAGTCGGGGGCGTCGGGGGCGTCGGCGAAATTCTTCTCCCCGATGATTTGGCCGGGGCTGACCACATGCCAGTCGCCGTTGTAGTAGTGGTGCGGCCCGAAGAAGTTGAACGTGCTCGGCACGAGCTCGAGGCGCAGGTGGTGGCGGCCGGCGGCGAGCGGGGCCGGGAGGGCGAGCTGCCAGTCGGGGCCCCAGGCCCAGCCGGCGGGCTGGCCGTCGATCGTCGCGCGCACCGCGTCGCCGAGCGTCCCGGCGAAGCGCAGGGCGGCGGCGGGGGCGGCGAGCGTGAAGTCGCTGGCGGCGACGAGCGGCTGGTGGAGGAAGGGGAGGCCGCCGGCGGTGAGTTCGCCCGCGGGCGACACGGGGCCGGTACCGGCGACGAAGGGTCCGTCGGTGCGGACGGTGTGGCTGGGGCCGGGGACGAAGCCGGTGCGGCTGGCGAGGGTGAATGCGCCCTTGAGCCAGACGAAGGGCTTGGCGGGAAACTCGCGCACGGTGTGGAAGTGGAGCGTGTGCTCGCCGGTGCCGAGGGGAGGCAGCGCGGCGAGGGCGCCGTCGTCGCCCGCGGTCAGGGGGAGCGGCCGGCCGTCGAGGAGGGCGGAGGTGAGATCGTCGGCGAAGTGGAGGTGCAGCGCGGACGGGTGGGCGGCGCCGAAGGCGGTGGCGAAGGTGGCGGCGTACGCGCGCGGCGCCAGGCGCTGCGGCTCGATGAGCCAGGCGTTTTCCGGGAGGGCGGGCAGTGCCCAGACGAGCGGGAGCTCGGCGGGGAGGGCGCGGGCGGCGGGGGCCGGGGGCGTCGCGGCCGGCGCGGCGGCGGCGAGGT
>CAIKTR010000003.1 GCA_903830425.1 uncultured Opitutia bacterium | reverse complement strand
CGCGTGGCGGCGAGGGTCCACGCCGCATCGGCGCGCGGCAGGGCCGCGGCGGCGGCGGCGACCTTGGCGCCCCATTGGGCGTCGGGCGCGGCGGCGCCGGTCGCCACCGGCAGGGTGAGCGAGACCTGGGCGCTGCCCGGCATGCAGACGTCGTCGCACATCAGCCACTCGGCGGCGGCGGTGAGGGTGACGCGGGTGCCGGGCGCGAGGTCGGCCGGGGGCGTCAGGGTCACGGGGAGGAACGTCTCCCCCTCAAAACCGTTGCCCACGACGGTGCCGGTGCGGTCCTTCAGGACGTGCGGCGCGGGCCACTGGATGCCGCCGGCCTTCCAGCCGGCCGGCAGGGTCCAGGTCAGCGACGTGGCCAGCCCGGTCCCGGGGTTGGTCCAATAGGTGTGCCAGTGCGGCTCGTGCGCGAGGCGGAGCGCGACGGTGAACGGCTGGCCGGGCTGGATCGACGCCGGGGCCGCGACGAGGGACGCCTCGACGTGGGAGGCGCTGGTTTGGGCGGGAAGCAGGGCGGCGAGCGCCAGCGCGCCGCCGGCGAGGAGGCGGCGGGTCAGCTTCGACCAGGTCATGGCAGGCGGGCGCAGGGAGGAGGAGGACGGAATCATGAGGGGGGCAGGTTGTTAAAGACCGGGTGAAACGCAAAGGTTCCCCGCCAAGTCAGGCAAGACGGCGGTGGTAACAAGAATGTAATATATCCGGTGCACCCGGGCGGCGGGCCCGGAGCTTCCGGCCGGGTTAAGCCTTCCGGCGCGTGATGTGTGCGACCAGCAGGATGTAGAAACACAGCACGAGGTCGAACAGCAGGGTCTGCAGGGACAGCGGCAGGGAGTAGACGAGGCAAACGACGGGGACCCAGATGGCGGCGTTGGCGACGAGGGTGGGCAGGATCTGGCGGCGATACCAGCCGCCGGCGCGGAAGTCGGCGACCAGCGGCGCCAGGCGCAGGCCGGCGTGCGTGAAGGCGAAGCTGAACACGGTCACCGGCACCGCCCACAGCGGGCAATAGACGGCCTGGTCGAGCACGACCTTGATCGCGACGGTGCGCCCGTCGGTGCCCGGCCCGACGACCCGCGCCAGCAGGCGGTACCACAGCTCGATCTCGACGCCCTTGTAGGCCCAGAAGAGGAGGAGGAAGGCGCAGTGCTTCAGGGGGTAGTCCGGCCGGACGGCGGGATCGCGGCGCAGGTACAGGATGGGCAGCAGGCCGCCGCAGATCATGGTCCCCAGGATCGGGAACAGGAGCCCCAGCCGGTCGCGCAGCCCGGTCAGGCGTTCCAGCGCCGCGTGGGTCGGCGCGTGCCGGTAATAGGCCACGACCAGCCCGAGCCCCACCAGCCACAGCACGAGGCCGGGCACCAGATTGGCCCGGCCGGCGCGCAGGCCGGCGCGCCAAGGCGCCTCGGGGGCGGGGGAGGACGGGGAGGCAAGTTCGGGCATAAGGGGGCAGCGTGGAGCCGCGCCGCGCCGCCCGCCAGCGTGATTTGCACGGGACCGGCGCCGCCGCCGCTCAGGTCTCGCCGAGGTTGCGGCGGAGCATCGCCTGCAGGGCGGGCAGGTCGTGGACGGAAATCACGCTGCCGGTGACCGTGATCAGCCGCTGGTCGCGCAGGCGGCCCAGCGTGCGCGAGAGCGTCTCGCTGCTGGTGCCGAGTTCGGCGGCCAGCACGCGCTTGGTGCCGGGCAGCCGGATCGACCCGCTGGCGGCGGTCAGGCGGTGCTTCACCAGCCAGTTCAGCAGGCGCGTCTCGACATCCTTCAGCTGCAGATCGTCGAGCATGCTGACCAGCACGCGCAGGTGGGCGCTCATCGAGCCCAGCATGCGCATGGCCAGGTCGGGGCGCCGGCCGATGAGCTCGAGCAGGGGCCCCTTGGGGATGATGAGCACCGTGCTGGGCTCGACCGCGCGGGCGTTGGCGGGATAACCGGCGGGGGAAGCCAGCGAGCCCTCGGCGAAGGACTCGCCGGACCGGAAGACATGGATGACCTGTTCCTTGCCGGCCGCACTGACCCGGTGGACGTTGATGGCGCCGCTCTGCACGAGATAGCAGCCATGCGAGACCTCGCCCTCGTGAAACAGGTAGTCGTCCTTGGCGAGCTGCTGCCGGGTCGCAAAGCCCGCGATGACGCCGAGGTCCTCCGGCGAGAGCCCGGAAAAAAGCTGGCAGCAACGCAGCGTGCCAATGAGCCCGGTGAGCTTAAGGTCGGCGGGCGGAGGGGGTGCGGGCATAGCAGGGACTGGCCGGGGTGGAACCGCGACCAAGAGAAAAGAGCAAGGAGCCGGGAGCCGGAGCAAGCCTAAGTCGCCGCCCGCGGCAGAGATTGACCCATATCAAGGCGGGGGCCCCGAGAATGAGGCAGGGTAGGGGTTCATCCCTTCCCCCTGAACACCATGACCACCTCCACTCCCGTCGGCATTACTCCCGAATCCCAACTAGGCGCCATAGTCGCCGCCCGGCCGGCCCTGGCCCGCGTCTTCGAAGGCATGGGCCTCGACTATTGCTGCGGGGGCAAGCAGTCGCTCGCCGCCGCCTGCCAGCGCCAGGGCCTCGATCCGCAGGCCCTCGTGGCGACCCTTGAAGCCGCGGCGGCGGCGGCGGGCACCGGGCCCGCCGACGTGGATCCCGCCCGCCTGACCCTCACGGAACTGGCCGATCACATCGAGCAGACGCACCACCTCTATTTAAAGTCGGAGCTGCCGCGGCTGGTGGAGATGGCCGGGCGCGTGGCCCGCAAGCATGCTTGGCGCGATGCCCGGCTCCCGGAGATGCAGGCCACGGTGGAGGCGCTGGCGGACGAAATGCTCAGCCACATGCGGAAGGAGGAGGAGGTGTTGTTTCCGGCCATCCGCCAGATCGAGGCGGGGACCGCCGCCGGCTTCCATTGCGGCTCCCTGGCCCATCCCATCCGCCAGATGGAGGCCGAGCACGAGTCGGCGGGCAATGCCACCGCCCACCTGCGCGAGCTGACGGATGGCTTTGTCCCCGATGCGGAGGCCTGCAACACGCACCGCGCCTTGCTTGCCGGGCTGGCGGAGTTTGCGGCCGACCTGCACCGCCATGTCCACAAGGAAAACCACGTCCTGTTTCCCCGCGCGCTGGCGCAGGCGGAGAGGAGCTGAACCAGGCGCCCGCTCAGGCCGCGGTGAGCCGGTCCAGCGCCAAGGCGCCCAGCACGAGGGGAAGGTAGAGAATCGAGGCGAAAAAGAGGCGCCGGGCGGCGTCCTCACGATCGCCGGTAGCGGTGGCAAAACCCCAGGCACGCCACAGGAAGGCGCCACCCGCCAAGGCCACCGGCGCGCCGTAGAGCGTGCCCAAGGTCCCGCACACCCAGGGAGCCAGGGAGACGGGCAGGAGCAGTGTGGCGTAGAATAGGGACCAGGCGCCGGTTTGGCGGCCGGTGGCATCTATGGCCGGCAACAGCCGGAAACCGGCGGCGCGATAATCGGCGCGGTGCCGCCAGCCGATCGCGAAGAAGTGGGGCAGTTGCCAGCAGAGCAGGACCGCGGCGAGGGCGGTGCCCGGCGCCGCCCACAGGTCGCCGCTGGCGGCGTTGCCCAGCAGCGGGGGCAAGGCGCCCGCGATCGCGCCGCACTCCGTCGCCCAGCGGGTGCGGCGCTTCAAGGGGGTGTAGACGCAGCCGTAGAGGCCAATGGTGAGGGCGGCGACCGCCGCCGCGACGGGGTTGACCTGCGTCGCCAGCACCCCGACCCCCGCGACGGCGAGTGCGAGGCTCCAGACGAGAGCGGCGGCGGGGGTCACTTGGGCCTGAGGCAGTGGCCGCCGGCGGGTGCGCTGCATCTGGGCATCGGCCCGGCGCTCCCACCATTGATTGAGCGAAAGCGCCCCCGCGGCTGCCAGCGCGGTGCCGGTCAACGTGGTCAAGGCGAGGATGACGCCTGCCGTGGGTCGTGCGGCCCCGTAGGCCACCATGGCGGTGAGCACCGACATGAAGGCCAGCTGCGGCTTGGTCAGCGCGAGGAGCGCCCCAAGGGTGACCGCCCACGCGGGACGGACCAAGGCGACAGATAAAGGCTCGGCGATCGGGAGGCTCGTCACGGCGATGAGACACCATAGCCGGAGTCGCGCCGTCCGGCCTTGACCCGAGTCAAGCAAAGGCCGCCTGCCCGGTGCGGCGCAAAACGTTGACCTGCGTCAAGGCCGCGCGGGCGACCTTCGGCTACAAACAACCCATGCCTCCGTCTGCGGCCACCTTGCCCCCAGCCCCCGTGCTGGTTTCCTCGCGCCCGGAGCGCTGGGCGCCGGACACGGCGGTCGGCGGCCCGGGCACGGCCCCGGCCCGGGGCTGGTTTTTGCTGGCGATCGGCAGCCTTGTGCTCGCGGGCCTGCTCTCGCTGATGCTGGTGGTGGGGCGGCTGCCGTTTCTCGGCTGGCTGTTCACCGACCCCCTGTTTTTCAAGCGCGCGCTGGTGGTGCACGTGGACCTAGCCATCGTGGTCTGGTTTCAGGCCGGCACGCTGGCCTTTCTGGGACTGGCGCTGGGCCCGCGGCTGCACCGGGGAGTGACGGCGGTGGCGCTGGCGCTCGCCGTCACGGGCGTCGCCGGCCTGCTGGTCGGGGCGGTCATGCCGGGGGCGCAGCCGGTGCTCTCCAACTATGTGCCGGTCATTGATCACCCGGTATTTTTCGGCGGGCTCATCTGCTGGTTTGCCGGCGCCGGGCTCTTTTTCGCCCAGGCGCTGGTCACGCCGGCCCGCACCGATGCCTTGGCGTTGGCGCCCGATGCGGTGCTCGCCCTGCGCGCCTCGGCTGCGGCCAACCTGCTCGCCTTGGCGACCTTCCTCGGGGCTTGGCGGACCACCCCGGCGGCGGCGCCGGCGGTGTACTACGAATTGGTCTTCTGGGGGGGCGGGCACGTGCTGCAGGCCGCGAACGTCGCGGCGATGCTGGCGCTGTGGCTGCACCTGCTGCACCGCTGGACGGGCCGCCCGGTGCTGGCCCCGGCTCCCGCGGCGGCGCTCTTCGTGGCACTCGTGCTGCCGCAGGGCGTGTTGCCGCCGCTGGCCTTCGGCGGCACGACGGTCACGAATTATTTTTCGATGGCGACGCACCTGATGCGCTGGACCCTCTTCCCGGTGGTGCTGGTGGTGCTGGGAGCGGCCGGGGCCCATGTCTGGCGGCACCGCGCCGGGCTGGACGGGCGAGACTATCGTTGCGCCGGTCTCGCGGGCAGCGCGACGCTGACGGTGCTGGGCTTTCTGCTGGGATCGCTGATCCGCAGTTCGAGCACGCTGGTGCCCGGGCATTACCACTGTGCCATCGGCGCGGTGACGATCGCGCTGATGGCCGCAGCCTATGATTTTTGCACGGCGGTGGCGCCGGCTGGTCCGGCGCCGGCCCCGCCCCGCCGCGCCCGGCTCCAACTGTTGCTCTTCGGCGGCGGGCAGGCGATTTTTGGCCTCGGATTTGCCCTGGCCGGGGCCTACGGGCTCGGCCGCAAGCAGTATGGCGCCGAGCAGCACGTGCGCTCGCTCGGCGAATATCTCGGCCTGAGCATCATGGGCCTGGGCGGCCTGGTGGCGGTGGCCGGTGGCATCTTTTTCCTCGCGGTGATGCTGCGCCGCCTGGGCGCGTGGCGCCGCCCCGCCACCCAACCGGCATAATTCCATGAACAACGAACCCAAGATCCACCCGTGGCAGAAGGTGCTCGATAACCCCTGGCTGCTCCTCGTCCTCGGCGTCCTCATCCCCATCCTTTCCTACACCGCGTGGGGCTGGGTGGAACTGCTGCTAACCAAACCCGCCCTGCTGCCCTGATCCCCTCCTCCCATGAGCTTGCGTCCCCTTACCACCCCTTGGTTTCACGGTCCGGCTGGCCACGAAAAAATCTGGCTCGGTTGCGCCATCCTCTGGTGCTTCGTGATGTCGCTGATGATGCCGTACTGGCATTTTCGCGGCAAACAGAACAGCACGGGCGAGGCCTACACGGTTCGTCCCGTGGACTTTCTGGCGCGCACGGAAAAATTCGTCGCGTCCAACCGCGTGGGCACGTTCAAGAACCCGATCGCGAACGCGCTGATGCAGGAACTGCCGATCGCCGAGCCCCCGGCGGGCGGCGACGCCTACCTGATGGGCCGCATGTGGCAGTGGTACCCCGCGCTGCGCCTGCGCCAGGGCGAGACCTACCGCCTGCACCTCTCGTCGCTGGACCTGCAGCATGGCTTCTCGCTGCAGCCCTTGAACATGAATTTCCAGGTGCTGCCCGGCTACGATCACGTGCTGACCCTCACCCCGACCTCCAAGGGTGAGTTCACCATTGTGTGCAACGAGTTTTGTGGCGCCGGCCACCACGCCATGACCGGCAAGATCTTCGTCGAATAACCGCCTCTCCCCATGTCCCAACCCTCCCACTCCCTCGCCGCCCCCGGAACCCCTGGGCGCGTGTGCGGCACCACGGGCCTGAGCGTCTGCCTCGACGCCCAGCGCTTCATCAAGCTCAACGCCGTCTGCGGCATCGTCTTCCTCCTGCTCGGCGGCGTGGCCGCCCTGCTGCTGGCGCTGACCCGCTGGCAGACGGTGCATCTGCTGCCGGTGGACTGGTTCTACCGCCTCCTGACGTTCCACGGCATCAACATGCTGATCCTGTGGATCCTGTTCTTCGAGGTCGCCATCCTCACCTTCACGTGCACCACCCCGCTCAACGCGCGGCTCTTTTCGCGCAAGATCGCCTGGGCCTCGTTCGGGATGATGCTCACCGGCGCCGTCATGGTCGACTACATCATCCTCGCCGGCCAGGCCGACGTGATGATGACGTCCTACCTGCCGCTGTTGGCGCATCCGCTGTTCTACCTCGGCATCATTCTGGTCGCGGTGGGGACGCTGATCGGGGTGTTCAATTTCTTCGCCACGCTCTACGTGGCCAAGCGCGACCGGGCCTACGAGGGCTCGCTGCCGATCGTGACTTTTGGCGCGCTGGCCGCGGCGATCATCGCGGTGGTCACGCTGCTGCACGGCGCCGTGGTGATGATCCCGACCTTCACCTACGCGATGGGCTGGACCGCCCAGCCGGATCCGGCGTGGTACCGCCTGATCTGGTGGGGCCTCGGGCACCAGTCGCAGCAGGTCAACGTCTGTGCGATGGTGGCGGTCTGGTATCTGCTCTCGCACATCACCGTCGGGGCCCGCCCGATCAACGAGGCGGTGTGCCGCACCGCGTTTGTGCTGTACGTCCTGTTCATCAACCTCGCCTCGGCGCATCACCTGCTGGTGGACCCGGGCGTGGGCGCCGCGTGGAAGATCTGGAACACCTCCTACGCGATGTACCTGGCGGTGCTGGCCTCGATGGTGCACGGCTTTACCGTGCCGGCGGGCGTCGAGCTCGCCATGCGGGAGAAGGGCTACACCCGCGGTATCTTCGGTTGGGTCACCGCCCTGCCGTGGAAAAACCCGGCCTTCTCCGGTACCGCCCTCTCGCTCGTGATCTTCGGCTTCCTCGGCGGCATCACCGGCGTCACCCTCGGCACGCAGCAGATCAATATCATCGCCCACAACACGCTGCGCATCCCCGGGCACTTTCATGTCACCGTGGTCGGCGGCACCACGCTGGCCTTCATGGCCCTCGCCTACTATGTGATCCCGCTGATTTTCCAGCGCGACTTCATCTGCCGGGGCGTCGCCCGGGTGCAGCCGTGGCTGTTCGGTTTTGGCATCGTGCTGCTCGCCTTTGGGATGTCGTTTGCCGGCACGATGGGCGTGCCCCGCCGCAGTTGGGACATTGACGCCCAGGGCGTCTACGGCCCCGCGGCGCACCTCTGGCTCGGCGTGCTGGGTATCGGCGGCATCCTCGCCTTCACCGGCCTGCTGCTCTTTGCCCTGCTGTGCGTGGGCACGCTGTTCTTCGGGCCGAAGATCGAGGGCCGGGCCATGGCGGACTGGGGCACCCCGCCGGCGCTGGCCGGCAGCCAGCCGGGCTCGCTCGCCAACGACCACTACGCCACCAAGGGCACGATCGTCCTCACCCTCACCTTCCTCGCGTGCTTTGCGGTCTATTATTTCGCGAACTGGAAGGCGCTCGCCGACGTTTGGCCGGTGCGCTGAGCCCCGGCGCCGCCCCGCTATGTCCACCCCGGATCCGTGCTCCCGGCCGCGCGGGTCCCGCGGGGTCTCGCCCCCGGCCCCTTCTGGGGCCGGGGGCGGGGCGCCCGCCCGTTTTCTCACCGGTCCGGGGCTGCTCGTTTTCCTGCTCACGGCGCTCGCCGGCTACGAGGGATTCCTCGCGGTGACGATCTTCGGGCCGACGGCGGGCGGCTGGCTCGGCGACTTTGTGCGGGACTTCCAGCTCTGGTGCTACCGCGGTGACCCGCGCACCGGCGGCCTCTCCTGGCTGGCCGTCTCGGTGATGATGGCCGAGCCCCTCTTCGTGGTGGGGGTGGCCGCGCTGCTCTGGCGGGCAGCATTCCTCCAGCTGGGCTCGCCCCGGACCTGGCGGGCCCACGCCCGGGCGGCCGCCGCGGCGCTCGCGGTGATCGCCGGCGGTGCCGGGGGCTTGGTGTATTACGCCCGGACGGATGCCGTCCGCGCCCTGCTGGTGCCCCCCTTCCCGGGCGAGCGCATCCGGGTCCGGCTGGCGCTGCCCGACACGCCGCTGGTGGACCAGCAGGGCGGCTCCTTCCAGTTCGCCGACCTGCGCGGCCGGGTGGTGCTCGTCACCGGGGTCTACGCGGCGTGCACCACCGCCTGCCCGGAGATATTTCGGGAGATCAACCAGCTCCTCGCCGAGCTCCCGGCGACGGAGCGCGCCGGGCTGAGCGTGGTCGCGCTCTCGCTCAACCCCGAATACGAGACGGCGGAGCTGATGAGCCGGGTGGCGGCCGCGCGGGGCCTGACCCATCCCGAGTTCCGTTACGTCAACGGCCGGGCACCGGCCGCGATGCACGACGTGCTCACGCGCCTGCAGTTTTCCGCCACGCGCAACCCGCAGACCGGCGTCATCGACCACGCCAACCTCTTCCTCCTCGTCGACGCCTCGGGCCACATTGCCTACCGCTTCACGCTGGATCCGCGCCACCGGGCGTGGCTCCGCACGGGGCTGCGCGCGCTCCTCCGCGAATCCCATGCCCCCGCCGCCTGACGGGGAGGGCGGGGAGGGCGGGGAGCGGCCGGCCGGGCGCGGGTGGTCGGCCGGCACCGCGCCGCCGCCGCCGCCCGTGCGGGCCGCCCGGTTGCT
>CAIKTR010000002.1 GCA_903830425.1 uncultured Opitutia bacterium | reverse complement strand
GGCGGACGCGGACAAGGAAAGCAGGCCAAGGAGCAGCAGGGGGACTGGGCGCATGAAATTCACCGTGCCAATCCCGCCCGACGAGGCAAGCGCCGCCCCGCGCCCCTCCCCCTGTCCTCCCTCCACCCCAACGCCGCCCTGTTGCCACCAGCCACCGTCCGCCCCTGAACACCTTCCCCACCCGGCAATTGTCACGTAATACGTGACAATTGCTGGAGAAGGGGCGCCGCGCACTCCTAGCGGTTTGTCACGTAATACGTGACAATGGGGATCCGCGCACAGCTCTCTCGACCGGCGCAGGGACGGGGCGATGAGGGGAGGAACAGGCGGAGCGCGACGGCGCAGCCGCGGATTGCCAGACGGTGTCCGGGGCGTTTGGGTCGGGGCATGGATGACTCCTCCCCCGCCGCCCGCCTCGCCCGCCAGATCGCGTTCATCCTCGAGGTGGACAAGCTGAAGGAAATCTTCCGCCAGACGATCAACACGCAGAGCCGGCGCGCGGAAAACGACGCCGAGCACTCGTGGCACCTCTGCCTCTGCGTCATCGTTCTCGCCGAACACGCCAACTCGCCCTCGCTGGATGTGCTCCGCGTCCTCCAGATGGTCATCGTCCACGACCTGGTGGAGATCGACGCCGGGGACACCTTCGCCTACGACACGGCCGCCATGGCCGGCCAGCACGAGCGCGAGGCCCGGGCGGCCGACCGGATTTTCGGCCTGCTGCCCCCCGACCAGTCGCTCCGCTTTCGGGCGCTCTGGGACGAGTTCGAGGCCAAGCAGACGGCCGAGTCCCGGTTCGCCACCGCGGTGGACCGGTTCCAGCCGATGCTGCTCAACTGCCGCACCGAGGGCTCGGCGTGGCAGCGGCACGGGGTGACCCAGGACCGGGTGCTGGCGCGCAACCACCACATTGCGGAGGGCTGCGCCGAGCTCTGGGTCTACGCCGAGCGGATGGTGCAGGAGGCGGTGGACGCCGGGCACCTGCCGCCCGCCCCGCGGGCCTGATCACAGGTCGCGGATGCTGCCGAACTGCGGGTCGAACAGTCGGCGGTAGGTGTGGACGATCATGCCGTCGGTCAGCCCGGAGAGAAAATCGCAGATTTGGCGCGCCTTGCCCGCGGGCGTCGGCGCGGCATCGATCAGGCGGCCGACCCGCGCCGGCAGGATGTTGATGACGCGCGGGCCCTTCTCGACGTAGTTGTGCCAGCAGGAGGCCCACAGGTCGAAGAGCACCCGACGTGCCTTGTGCTCGATCTGCTGCAGCTGGGGACTCTCGAAGATGATGTCGTTGGCCATCTGCTTGAAGAACATCGCCTCGACCTGCGCCTCGGCTGACACCACGAGGTCGTACCGGTAACGGTTGGTCTGGGCCGCCATGAAGTTGTCGCGCTCCCGCAGGCGGCACGCCGAGATGAACGCCCCGATCTTTTGGGCGAACACGCTCTCCAGCCGGTCGCCGCGAATGGCGTCGAACAGCACGTCCAGCAGCTGCTGCTGCGGCGCGCCCACCGGCTGGCCGGCCGCCCAGCGCTCGATCCGGTCCTCGGTCAGAAACCCGGCCTTCACCCCGTCCACGATGTCGTTGAGCGAATAGGCCGCGTCGTCCGCCCAGTCCATGATCTGGCATTCGACGCTCTTGAAGCCGTTGAGCTTCTCCCCGGCGTGCAGCCCGCGCGGGATCTTCGCCGTCCCAAACACAAACGCCCGCTCGGCCGCCTGGGGGTCGTAGAGAAAATGATTCCGCGGCGGCTGCGGAAACTCGCGGAAGAGCTTCTTGTACTTGAGCACGCCGTCGAGCAGCGCGCGCGTCGGCTGCATCCCGTGCACCGTGGTCTCGTTCTGGTAGAGCGTGCCCGTCAGCAGCCGCAGGGTCTGCGCGTTGCCCTCGAAGCCGCCCCAGGGGATCATCAGCTCCTGCAGCGTGCGCTCCCCCGAGTGGCCGAAGGGCGGGTGCCCCAGGTCGTGCGCCAGGCAGATCGCCTCGACCAGTTCCCCATCGATGAAAAAACCCTCCTTCAGCGGCCCCCCGCGCGACCGCAGGTAGTGGCAGATGGAGCGGCCGATCTGGGCCACCTCCATCGAGTGCGTCAGCCGGGTGCGGTAGAAGTCGTACTCGCCGGAGAGGAACACCTGGGTCTTCGACTGCAGCTTCCGGAAAGCGTGGGCGTGGATGATGCGGTCCCGGTCGATCTGAAACAGGCTGCGGTAGTCCGCCTTGCGGTTGCCGTCGTACGTCTCGACATCGAAGGCCGTGTAGAAGCGGTTCTGCATGGAAATCGCTTCGACACGACAGCCAACCGGCCCACGATGCAAACCCATATGCGTCGCCTTGCCCGCCTGGCCCTGCTGACCGCCGCCCTCCTCGCCCCGCTGCCGCCGCTGCGCGCCGCCGCCGCCCCGGCCCCCGCCGACCCGCTGATCCGCGCCTCCGACCTGCTGAAGCTCCGGCAGCTCGACGCCCCGGCGCTCTCCCCCGACGGCCAGCAGGTCATTTATACGGTCAAGAGCATGGTCGAGCTGCCCGACAAAAAGGGCGAATACCGCTACCAGACCCAGCTGTGGCTCGCGGCGACGGACGGACGCTCCGCGCCCCGTGAGCTCACCCACGGGACGGCGGACGCCAGCGCGCCGCAGTGGAGCCCCGACGGCCGCCGCGTGGCCTTTCTCCGGAAGGACAAGGCCAAGCCTCAGCTCTGGATCCTGCCGCTCGCCGACGGCGGCGAGGCGTTTGCCCTCACCCAGCTCGAGTCCGGCGCGGCCCAGCCCCAGTGGTCGCCCGACGGCCAGCGACTCGCCTTCAACTCCAGCCTGAGCCTGACCGAGGTCCGCCGGGAGCGGGCCAAGCTCCCCGGCCCGCCGCCCCCGCCCGACTGGGCCGAGGAGCGCCCGCAGCGCTCGCCGGGCGACACCGCCGACTGGTTCGACAAGGCCAAGGACGTCAAACGGCCGACCGCCAGCCCGGACGGCACCCGTCAGGAACAGCGGGAGTGGCTGGCGCAGAACGAGGCCGACGGCAACCCGCGCGTCCTCCACCGGCTGAATTTCCTCGGCGAATCCGACCTCGAGCCCCAGCCGAGCTTTGCCAACCTCTACGTGGTCGAGGCCCGCGAGGGCGCCGCCCCGCGGGCGCTCACGCCCGGCTACCGCTCGGTCGGACGCGCCGCGTGGTCCCCCGATGGCCGGCAGCTGGTGTTCGCCATCGATGCCGCCAACGGCCGCCACCCGGACCGCGAGCTGGCCCACAGCCTCGAGCTCGTCCAGGCCGACGGCACCGGGCGCGCCGCGCTGCTGGTGGACGCCGGCGAGAGCTTCAGCGAACCGCGCTTTTCGCCCGACGGCCGCCTCGTGGCGTTTCTCGCCCAGCAGGTCGCGGTCAACCCGGTCTACGCGCAGGTCCGCGTCGGCTGCCTGCGTCTCGGCGGGGCCGCGGCGCCCTGGTACGCCGACGCGCTCGACCGCAGCGCCAGCGCCCCCCGCTGGTCGGCCGATTCGCGCCACATCTATTTCACCGCCGCCAGCAACGGCGGCTTCCCACTCTACCGCGTCGCGGCCCAGCCGCTGGCGCCACCGGAGCGACTGACCGGCTTTGACCAGGGGGTGGCCGCCTTCGATCTCGGCCGCGACCGCCTCGCCTACGTCCTCACCCTCGCGGCGAACCCCTCCGAGCTCTACACCGCGGCGCCCGACGCGACGGCCCCGCGCCGCCTGACGACGCACAACCAGGAGTGGCTGAGCGACAAACACGTCAGCCTCCCCGAGCACCGCACGCTCACCCGTCCCAACGGCCTGGTGGTGGACGTCTGGCTGATCAAGCCGGCGACGTGCGTGGCCGGGAAAAAATACCCCCTGCTGCTCGAGATCCACGGCGGGCCGCAGGCGATGTGGGGCCCGGGCGAGGCCAGCATGTGGCACGAGTTCCAGTTCTTCGCGGCGCGGGGCTATGGCGTGGTTTACGCCAACCCGCGCGGCTCCGGCGGCTACGGTTATGCCTTCCAGCACGCCAACTACCAGGACTGGGGCCCCGGCCCCGGCGGCGACGTCCTCGCCGCGGCCGACCTCGCCGCCCGGGAGCCCTGGGCCGATGCCAGCCGCCAGGTCGTCACCGGCGGCAGCTACGGCGGCTACCTGACCGCATGGGTCGTCACCCAGGACCACCGCTTCAAGGCCGCCATCGCCGTCCGCGGGGTCTATGACCTCGTGACGTTCTTCGGCGAGGGCAATGCCTGGCGCCTGGTCCCCTACGACTTCGGCGGCTACCCGTGGCAAAAGGACGTCCGCGCCCGGCTCGAGGCGAATTCCCCGCTGACCTTTGTGGACCAGATCACGACCCCGCTGCTGATCAAGCACGGCGACGCCGACCTGCGCACCGGGGTGATCCAGAGCGAGATGCTCTACCGCTCCCTCAAGGTGCTCGGCCGGCCGGTCGAGTATGCCCGCTACCCGCGCGGCACCCACGAGCTCAGCCGCAGCGGCGAGCCCCGGCAGCGGCTCGACCGGATCGTGCGCTTCGACGAGTTCTTCCGCCGGTACCTCGGCGAGGACTGAGCTAGGCCCGGCGCCGCGTCCCCGACCCCGCCGGATCCGCGCGGAAACGTGCGGAACTGTTTGCCGAGCGACCCCGGGTCGGCACACTCGGTCCATCCTCCCATGCCTGCTCCCACGATGCGCGCGATCGCCAAGTTAACGCCCGGCCCCGGGCTCCAGCTGACCGAGGTCCCGGTGCCCCAGCCCGGCATCAACGACGTCCTTATCCGGATCAAGAAAACGTCGATCTGCGGCACCGACGTCCACATCTACAACTGGGACGCCTGGGCGGAGAAGACCATCCCGGCCCCGATGGTGGTGGGCCATGAATTCGTCGGCGAGATCGAGCAGGTCGGGAGCAACGTGGTGGGCTTCAAGCCCGGGGATCTGGTCGATGGCGAGGGCCACATCGTCTGCGGCATCTGCCGCAACTGCCTCGCCGGCCGCCGCCACCTGTGCAAGGACACCAAGGGCGTGGGCGTGAACCGCCAGGGCGCGTTCGCCGAGTATCTCTGCATCCCGGCGAGCAACGCCGTCCACGTCGATCCCGCCATCCCGCTCGACGTGCTCTCCTGCTTCGACCCGCTGGGCAACGCCACCCACACCACCCTGCAGTACGACCTCGTGGGCGAGGATGTGCTCATCACCGGCGCGGGCCCGATCGGCTGCATGGCGGCCGCGATCGCGCGGCATGCCGGCGCGCGGAAGATCGTCGTCACCGACGTGAATCCCGACCGCCTCGCCCTCGCCCTGAAGATGGGCGCCACGCGGACCGTCGACATCTCCCGGGAAAAGCTGCCCGACGTGCAGCGCGAGATCGGCATGAAGGAGGGCTTCGACATCGGCCTGGAGATGTCCGGCAATCCGCGCGCGCTGAACGACATGATCGACAACATGGCGCACGGCGGCCGCATCGCCCTCCTCGGCATCATGCCGGGCGCCGCGGCGGTGGACTGGAACAAGGTGGTCTTCAACATGCTGACGATCCGGGGCATCTACGGCCGCGAGATGTACGAGACGTGGTACAAGATGACGGCCATGATCCAGAGCGGGCTCGATATCTCGCCGGTCATCACGCACCGGTTCCATTTCACGGAGTTCCAGCAGGGCTTCGACCTGATGCGCTCGGGCAAGAGCGGCAAGATTGTGCTGAGCTGGAGCTGAGCCATGACGCCCGCCTACCTCGCCCACCTGCAGCAGACCCTCGCCGGCATCGAGACGGCGGGGCTCTACAAGCGCGAGCGGGTCATCACCACCCCGCAGCGCGCCCACCTCACCATCGCCGACGGACGGTCGGTGCTCAATTTCTGCGCCAACAACTACCTCGGGCTGGCCGACCACCCCGAGATCATCGCGGCGGCGCACGCCACCCTCGACCGCTGGGGCTACGGCCTCGCCTCAGTGCGCTTCATCTGCGGCACCCAGCAGATCCACAAGGATCTCGAGGCCCGGCTCAGCGCGTTTCTCGGCACCGACGACACGATCCTCTACGGCTCCTGCTTCGACGCCAACGGCGGCGTGTTCGAGACCCTGCTCGGGCCCGAGGATGCGGTGATCAGCGACGAGCTGAACCACGCCTCGATCATCGACGGCATCCGCCTCTGCAAGGCCCAGCGCCACCGGTACCGGAACAACGACATGGCGGACCTCGAGGCCAAGCTGCAGGCAGCCGACGCCGCCCAGGCCCGCTTCAAGCTGATCGCGACCGACGGCGTATTCTCGATGGACGGCTACATCGCCAACATGAAGGCGATCTGCGACCTCGCCGACCAATATGGCGCGCTCGTCATGATGGACGACAGCCACGCCGTCGGGTTCATGGGCAAAACGGGCCGCGGCACGCACGAACACTGCGACGTGCTGGGCCGGGTGGACGTGATTACGGGCACCCTCGGCAAGGCGCTGGGCGGCGCGAGCGGCGGCTATGTCAGCGGCCGCAAGGAAATCATCGACCTGCTGCGTCAGCGTTCGCGACCCTACCTCTTCTCCAACACGCTGGCGCCGGTCATCGCTGCCGCGTCAATCACCACGCTCGACCTGATCACGCGCACCACCGCACTGCGGGACAAGCTCGAGGCCAGCACGAAGTATTTCCGCGCGGGC
>CAIKTR010000001.1 GCA_903830425.1 uncultured Opitutia bacterium | reverse complement strand
GCCGGTCTTTCAGGGCCCCATGCCACGAATACGGACCATCTGGGAAGACTTGGTCCGTGCGGGCATCACTTTTGAGGACGGGCAGGGGAGGCGGGCCGACCTTCATTCACTCCGCATGACCTTTGGCCCTAATCTCACTGTGAGCGGAGCGTCGCCCCGCGTCGTCATGGAACTGATGCGGCACTCCGATATTAAGCTCACGCATGCTCCACGAATCGGTGGCGTAGTTCGCTGATTGATTGGCAGGTTTTTGCCTGGCGATTTCTAGGACGGACGATTCGCGGAACTCTTCGGCGCTGTGGGATTCCTGCGGCTCCGCCGAGGAGTGGAGTCGTCTCGACCGCGCGCGCCAGTCCTAGGTGCATTATTAGGGTTGTGGTCCTCTTGCCAGCAATAGCACCCCGCACAGCCAAACTTGCAGGGAGGCAGTTCCTTCAAAGGGGGCACTGGGAACTCCGCGATCTCAGCCTGGGCGGGAAGATCCTTAACAAGGGGACGCGGTTTGCGTTTGCGCTCCATTATTTTGGTCAGATTAGCTGGGTAGGACTTGGCCGTGGCCAGAGTTCATGGATGCGCATTACCCTGCAGCAGGGTGTTGATCGGGAATCTCTCGATAACTGTATCCTTCTGGATTACGAATGGGTAATCCAGCCCTAGGATCCCGGAAGATTGAGGCAGTTGGGGGAGGAGCATTCGTTGGGGTGAAATTCGGGAGGTTGCCCCCCATGTCCGCGAGCAACAGCTTTGTTACGAGACCTGAAAACGAGGTGCGATGCACACTCTTGGCGTAGCGCACAGCGTCGGAATGTAGTTCGAGATCAATCGAGATTGTTACCCTAGATTTAGTGTGATTACTCATTAGAGTGATTTAATAGGTATAGTAAAAGTACTCACAACATAAATCATGAGTATGTAACTAATACGCACTATATAAATCAGTGCAGCGTGCGAGAGCCTAGGGCTTAAAGGCAAAAACGCAGAGAAATCCTCCCTAGTTCAAATGGAATCCGAACTGCGCCAGAAAGCCGCCCAGGTCCTTCGTAATCGTGAAGAGCTGTCGCCGCACTTTGCTGAAGATCCTCCAACGTATGAGCAACTGCGGCCCGCTCTGCATGAATCGCGCTTACGCGAAACTGAACTGGAACGGCAGAAAGGTGAACTGCTGCAAACGGTCGATTTTTTCAGGAGCGAGATAGAGGAGTTGCAGCGGCGGGAGTCCGAACGCCTGGCATCCGCGCTTCGAGACCGTGACAAGCAGCACGTCGAGAGTCTCGGTCTGATGGCGGGGGGCATCTCGCATGAGCTCAATAATATCTTCTGTGGCAGGAAGTCCTCTCCGCTGCGCCTGTGCCCGGCTGATCATCCGGTCAGCGGGGATGTGGATTATGACTGCTTGAGGACAGTGTCCAATAACGTGTCCAAACTTGGGTCGTAACTGGCCAGTGCGGGTCGCATTTGGTCGGCGTCAGTCTGAAAGGAAAACCTGCAACCCCGTTGGCGTGGAGCCCTTAGTCGCGGCGAGACGCAGTCAGTACCCTCCTGCGTCCCGGGGAAAATGGTCGGGCTGGTGAGATTCGAACTCACGACCTCTTGCACCCCATGCAAGCGCGCTACCAGGCTACGCTACAGCCCGAACAGAAGAGGGGTCACAAAGCGGGATCGGGTTGGCAGAGGCAAGTTGTTTTTCGCACCTTCCGACCTGGGGCCGTCCGCCCGCCTGCAACGCCGCGATCCGGGCAGGTCAACCGGCTCGCTCCCGCGCCCCACGCCGCCCCGTTTTCAGGACCCGGTTCCGCGCGTTGGCGCGCCCGGCGGCGGCGCCGCGCGGTTTCGGATTGCCGTGCCCGGGCAGTCGGTTGCTTTCACAGGCTGTGCCGCATGACCCCGTGACTTCCCGCCGGGCCTGGGCCTGGCCGCTGGCCTGGGCCCTCGCCATCTTCTCCGCCTCGTGCCGGTCCACCCTCGCCGGGCCGGACATCGCGCAAAGCGACAAGGTCGCCCACTTCCTCGCGTACGGCCTGCTTGCCACGCTGGTCTGCCGGCTCGGCCGCGGCTGGCGGGCCGCGGGCTGGGCGGTGCTGGCCGCGTCGGCCTACGGGGCCTCGGACGAGTGGCACCAGTATTTCACCCCGGGCCGCTCCTGCGAGCTGGCGGACTGGGTGGCGGACACCCTCGGCGCCGCGCTGGCCGCGGCGCTTTATGCGGGGTGGCCGCGGTATCGCCGGCTGCTGGAATGGCCGCTGGGGCGAAAGCGCCGGGTTGAAAAAGCCGTCGCAGCTGCGACACTGCCCCCCGCATGACTCCGGACCTAGCCCAACAGCGGATCGCCGAGTTGCGGGCGCAGGTCGCCCGGGACGACGCGCTGTACTACCAGCAGGCCCGGCCGGAAATCTCCGACTTCGCCTACGATGCCAACCGGCGGGAACTGGAGGACCTGGAGCGGCAGTTTCCGCAGTTCGCCCGCCCGGACTCCCCGACCCAGCGCGTGGGCGACGACCGCGTGCCGGGGTTCCGGGAGGTCGCGCACCGCCAGAAGATGCTCAGCCTCGACAACACCTACAACGCGGAGGAGCTGCGGGCGTTCCACGCCCGGCTCGCGCGGCTGCTCGGCACCGACGACCTGGGCTACACGGTGGAGCCCAAGATCGACGGGCTGGCGGTGAGCCTGACCTACGAGGACGGACGGTTCGTGCGCGCGGTGACCCGCGGCCAGGGCGACCGGGGGGACGACGTGACGGCCAACGTGCGGACGATCCCCTCGCTGCCGCCGCAGCTGGCGGGCGGGGACGTGCCGCGGGCGGTGGAGATCCGCGGCGAGATTTACCTCACGGCGGCGGAGTTTGAGCGCATCAATGCGGAGCGGATCGCGGCCGGGGAGGAGCCCTATGCCAACCCGCGCAACCTGGCGGCCGGCACGCTCAAGCTGCTGGACCCCGCGGAGGTCGCCCGGCGCAAGCTCGACCTCGTGCTCTACAGCCTGGGCCACTGCGAGCCCGCGATCGTCGCTTCCCAGACGGATCTGCAGCACCGGCTGCGGGCCTGGGGCCTGCCGGTGGTCGAGCGCTACTGGACGGTGCGCGGCATCGAGGCGGCCTGGGCGGCCGTCGGCGAACTCGACCGCCTGCGGTCCCGCTTTGCGTATGGGACGGACGGCGCGGTGATCAAGCTGGACGACGTGGCCCAGCAGCGGGAGGCGGGCGCGACCGACAAGGCGCCGCGCTGGGCGATCGCCTACAAGTTCAAGCCCGACACCGCGCGCACGCGCCTGCGGGCCATCACCATCCAGGTGGGCAAGACCGGCATCCTCAGCCCGGTGGCGGAGCTCGAGCCGGTGCTGCTCGCGGGCAGCACAATCAGCCGCGCGACCCTGCACAACGAGGATGAGATCCGGCGCAAGGACATCCGCGTCGGCGACCTGGTGGAGATCGAAAAGGCGGGCGAAGTCATCCCCGCGGTCCTGCAGTCGTTCCCCGCCGAGCGCCCGGCCGGGGCGCCGGTGTTCGACCTGCAGGCGGCGGTGGGCGGGCAGTGCCCGGTGTGCGCGGGCCGGATCGCCCGCGTGGTGGTGGCGGCCGAGGAGGCCGAGGGCGTGGCGTGGAAGTGCCAGAATTACGACTGCCGGGCGCAGCGGGCGGGGCGGCTCGGGTTTTTCTGCAGCCGCCGGGCGCTGGCGATCGACGGCGTGGGCGGGGTGGTGGCGGCGAAGCTCGTCGAGCTCGGCCACGTGCAGGATCCGCCGGACCTCTACGACGTGGCCCTCGAGACCCTCGCCACCCTGAACCTCGGCACGGCCGAGGAGCCGCGGGTGTTCGGCGAGAAAAACGCCGCCAAGATCGTCGCGGCCCGCGAGGCGGCACGCGCCCTGCCGCTGGAAAAATGGCTTTATGCGCTGAGCGTGCCGGACGTCGGCGAGACCACCGCGCGGGAACTGGGCCGGCGGCACCGGACGTTCGACGAGCTGGCGGACTCGCCCCTGCTGCGCGCCGTGCTCCGGCGGGCGGAGCTCCTCGCGCAGCGCGAGCGCGAGGCCCCGGCGTCGCGGAAGAACCCGGCCAAGTCCGACGAGGACAAGGCCCGGCGGAAGGAGCTGTGCGCGCGGCTGGAGGCCGAGGTGGCGGTGCTGGAGGCCGGCCCGCTGGCCGGCGTGCCGGCGGACCTCGGGCCGGCGGTCGCCGCGAGCACGCGGGAGTTTCTCGCCAGCGGCCCCGGACTCCGGCTGCGGGCAAAGCTGCGCCAGCTCGGCATCGAGCCGCAGGGGACGGTGGCCCGGGCCGGGGTGCTGACGGGCAAGACCCTGGTGCTGACCGGCACGCTGCCGACGCTCACGCGCGAGTCGGCGGAGCAGAAAATCCTGGCCGCCGGCGGCAAGGTCAGCGGCAGCGTGAGCAAGAAAACCAGCTACGTGCTCGCCGGCGAGGCGGCGGGGTCAAAACTCGACAAGGCGCAGGAGCTCGGCGTGCCGGTCCTGACCGAGGCGGAGTTCCTCCGACTGCTCGGGTAGCCGAGCGACCGCGTTCGCACGGGAGTGCCGGGGCGGTGAGGGGCCCGTCCCGCGGTCAATAGCCCCGCTTCTGCAGGGCGGCGCTCAGTTCCTGGACGAAGGCCTGGCCGTCGGCCGGGGTGGGGCGGTAGCCGGGCTGGCTGACCTTGGTGAAGCCCGGGCGGCCCTGGTTGTCCACGATCCACTGCGCCGACACGCCGTCGCTGAACGTCACGCTGCCGCTGGCGATCGCCCCGGGCATGAGTGTCACCTTGTCCACGTTGACGGTCACGCGGGCGGCGCCGGGCGGAAGGTCCTCGGGCAGATCCTCCAGGGCCTCGTCCTCCGGACCGGCGGCCGCGGCGGCGCCGGGCGCCTGGCCGGGGGCGGCGGGTTTCGCCGTCGGGGCCTTGGTCACGTCGGAAGCGTCAATTTTGGGCGCGGCATCCTTCAGCGCGAGATTCAGGTCGTCCACGAGGAAGCGGACGTCGCGGTAGGTCATCGAGACCTTGAATTCCTCGAGGAGCCTTTTCTGGACGGCGGAGAGATTGTCGCCGGCGGCGACCCAGCGGCTGACGGCCTGTTGCTGTTCGGGTGTGAGGGACATGGGAAAAGAGGGGGGCGGAAAGGGGAAGGGTGCTGGGCGGAGCTGAAGGAGGAAACGGGCCAACGCGAGCCGCGCGGAGGTTCAACGATAAACCGGCAAGTTTCAACTCGCGACCGCTTGGGCGCAGGGCGGGCGGGGTGCGCCCGGCGCGGGCCCAGGTCGTGACAGGAGCGGGCCGGCGGGGGCCGGAGGCTACTTCGACAGCTGCGCCCGGAGGAACTCGACGCTGCTGCGGGTGGACGAGTCCTGCTCCATCATGTTGTCCACGGCCTTGCAGGCGTGGATGACGGTGCCGTGGTCGCGGCCGCCGTAGGCGTCGCCGATCTCCTGGAGCGAGTGTTTGGTCAGGTTCCGGGTGAGGTACATCGCGATCTGGCGGGGGATGGCGATGTTGTTCGGCCGGCGCTTGCTGGTCATGTCGCTGTGCCGGATCTGGAAATGGTCGGCCACGCGCTTCTGGATCGTGTCGATCGTGAGGATGTTCTGCGCCTGCTCCATCAGCACGTCCTGCAGGAGCATCTCGGTGGTCGCGAGGTCGAGGGGCTTGCTGGTGAGGGCGGAGTAGCTGGCGACCTTGATGAGGGCGCCCTCGAGGCGGCGGATGTTCTTCGAGATGTTCTGCGCGATGAAGTTCAGGATCGGCTCGGGCAGGTCGAACTTCAGGCTGGCGGCCTTGGTGCGCAGGATGGCGACGCGGGTCTCGAAGTCGGGCGCCTGGATGTCGGCCGGCAGGCCCCATTCGAAGCGGGAGACGAGGCGGGCCTCGAGTTTCTGGATCTCGCTGGCGCGGCGGTCGCTGGACAGGACGACCTGCTTGCCGGACTCGAAGAGGTCGTTGAAGGTGTGGAAGAACTCCTCCTGGATGCGCTCCTTGCCGGCGAGGAACTGCACGTCGTCGATCAGCAGCACGTCCACGTGGCGGTAGCGCTGGCGGAACTTGGTGAGGCTGTTTTCCTGCAGGGCCTGGATGAACTCGTTGGTGAACTTCTCGGTCGAGAGGTAGGCGACGCGGGCGTCGGGGTTGGCGCGGAGGATGGCGTGCCCGATGGCGTGCATCAGGTGGGTTTTGCCCAGGCCGGTGTTGCCGTAGATGAAGAGGGGGTTGTAGGCCTGCGCGGGGGCCTGGGCCACTGCGAGGGCGGCGGCATGCGCCATCTGGTTGTTGGCGCCGACCACAAACGTCTCAAACGTGTTGCGGACGTTGAGCGTGCCGGCGGCCGGGCCGCGTTCGTCGTAGCGGGCGGCGCGGCGCGCGGTGCTGCGGGTGCGGCTGGGGGCGGGCTCGGCGGCCCGGTGGGCGGGGGACGGGGAGCGGTTGGAGTCGGCCTTCTTCAGCGTGACATTGACCAGCCGGCCGGCCGTCAGGCGCAGGCGCTGGGTGATGAGGTCCAAGTAGTTATCGTGGATCCAGATCGCCGCAAAATCGTTGGGCACCCCCAGCGTCATGGCATCCTCCGTGGTCGCCAGGCACACCATCGGCTCAAACCACATCTGGAAAACATCCTCCGGAAACAACTCCTTGAAGTCGCATTTCACGGTTTCCCATAGACTGGGTGGCAGAGACAAAGAGGGCATGGGAGCGGTCGGAAAGGCGGGTTTATTCACACGGGCGCCGCCGACACTCTTTTTCACGTCTGGCTGGGCCTTGCCTGAGACGACCAGTCCGCAACGAAATTAATGCCTGATCGTCGCGAAAATAGGGGACAAACCCCAAAATTCTAAGCGATTGATGACCATGGGCTACCTGAGGCGGTTGCGGGTGGCTGTGGAGACAAGCCGAACGGAGACGGGAGAAAGAACGAACGGACGGGAGGAAGGTTCTGAACGAGGGCGCAGTAACTGTGAACCAAAAAAGCATTTCAAGAGCAACTTTCTGACAAGTTACTCACATAGGCGTTGAGCATAACTAGTTGATTATTTTTGTTGCCACTTCGTGGCAAAGTTAGCTCAGAAAAAAGCCCGCGCTGTTTTTCTCTCCGACCGTCCAGATAATCGACCTGCAGGCGGCTTTGGAAGCCGGCTGCAAGGTTACAAACCGGTGACGATGGTGTGACGGTGTGTTGAGAACTGGAATACGCGCGATCCGCGGTCGTTCAGGCGGAAGCGGCGGCGGGTTCGACCCATTTGCCGGATTCCTTGATGAGCGCGACGAGCCGCGCGTCGGCGTCGGCCTGCGGGAGGTTGTACTGGACGCAGTTTTTCCCGACGTAGAGGTTGATTTTGCCGGGGGCCCCGCCGACGTAGCCGAAATCGGCGTCCGCCATCTCGCCGGGGCCGTTCACGATGCACCCCATGATGGCGATCTTCACGCCCTTGAGGTGTCCGGTCTGGGCGCGGATGCGCTGGGTGGTGGTCTGGAGGTCGAACAGCGTGCGCCCGCAGCTGGGGCAGGCGACAAACTCGGTCTTGGAGAGGCGCGCCCCGGCGCCCTGCAGGACATTGTAGGCGAGGCGGGTGGCGCGGACTGGATCGGCCTCGGTCTCGATGCTGAGGAGGTCGCCGAGCCCGTCGCAGAGCAGCGCGCCGGAGAGGAAGGAAGCCTCGAGCAGTCGGGAAAGGAAGTCGGGGCCGGCGGCCACGGCGGTCGCCGGGGTGTTGCGGATCCAGAGGGGCGCGCGGGACCCCAGGGCGCGCAGGTGCCGGGCGAGGCTCCGGTAGGCGCCGAGCGCGTGCCCGGGGCCGTCGCCCCCGGCGGCCGGCTGCCACCCGCCGGCCAGCGTGACCACCAGCCGGTCGTCGCCCAGTTGCCGGAGCGTGGGCGCGAGGGCCGCGAGGCCGGCGGGCGTCAGGGCCGCGGCGAGGACGAGCTGCCGGGAGCGGGCGAACTGGAGGAACGCGGTGAGCGGGGCGGCCTCGTCCGGGCCGAACGCGCGGATGAGGAGCGTGCCGGGCCGGAGTGACGCGGCGACGGGCGGCAAGTCCGCGAGCGGAAGGGCCGGGGCCAGCTCCAGGGCGTAGGCGGACGCGCCCGGGTCGGGCAGGTCGGCCAGCTGCGCGGCGGCGGCCACCTGGACCAGAATGATCTCCGCCGGCGTGTCCGTGAGCCGGCCCGCGGCCAGCTGGGCCAGCGTCGTGGCCACCGCCGCCCCGGCCCGCACGATCACGCGCGGCGGCTGCGCCGGCCCCACCGCGAGCCCCGGCCCCAGCGACAGCGTCGCCGTCTCCCGCCGGGCAAACTGATAGGGGTCGATGCCGTCCCCGCCCGCCTCCGGGCTCCCGGCCCCCGGCGGCCGCTGCCACAGCGACATCGCCCGGTCGGCGATGGCCCGGGCGACCGGCAGCTCGTGCACGCTGTCCTCGGTCAGCGACACGCGCAGGGTGTCGCCCAGGCCGTCGAGCAGCAGCGAGCCGATGCCGATCGCGCTCTTGATGCGCCCGTCCTCCCCGTCGCCCGCCTCGGTCACGCCGAGGTGCAGCGGGTAGTGCATGTGCTCCCGCGCCATCCGCTGCACGAGGAGGCGGTAGGCCTGGATCATGACCTTGGGGTTGGACGCCTTCATCGACAGGATGAGCTGGCGGTAGCCGTGGGACTCGGCGATGCGGAGGAACTCGAGGGCGCTCTCGACCATGCCCAGCGGGGTGTCGCCGTAGCGGTTCATGATCCGGTCGCTGAGCGAGCCGTGATTGGTGCCGATGCGCAGCGCGCGGCCGAGCGTCCGGCACCGCTGCACGAGGGGCGAGAAGGCGTCGTAGAGGCGCTGCAGCTCGGTCCCGTAGTCGGCGTCGGAGTACTCGCGGACGGCGAACTTCTTCTGGTCGGCGTAATTGCCGGGGTTGATGCGGATCTTCTCGACGTGCTCGACGGCCTCGAGGGCGGCGCTGGGGAGGAAGTGGATGTCGGCGACGAGCGGCACGTGGCCGAAGCCGGCGGCGGTGAACTGGGTGCGGATGGCCCCGAGGCAGCGGGCGGCGGCGACGTTGGGGGCGGTGATCCGGACGATTTCGCAGCCGGCCGCGGCGAGGGCGATGGACTGCTGGACGGTGGCGGCGACATCCTGGGTGTCGCTGGTCGTCATCGACTGCAGCCGGAGGGGGTGGGTGCCGCCGACGCCGACGCCGCCGACCATCACCTCGGTGGTGGACCGGCGCACGGTGGAGCAGCGGGACGCGCAGTAGGGCATGCGGCGCGGGTCAGGGCTTGGCCGGGGCGGCGGCCCGGGCCGGGGCTTCGGCGCGGGTTTCCCGCCGCAGGCGGGCCACGTCAAAGAAGCTCACGTACAGGATCATCGAGAGCAGCAGCACCATGAAGACGCTCTGGGTCGTGACGATGACGTTCACCGGCAGGGCGCGGCCGCGCAGGCGGGCGAGCGAGGCGAACACGATCTGGCCGCCGTCGAGGACCGGGATCGGCAGCAGGTTGAAGATGGCGAGGTTGACGTTGATCAGGATGGTGAACCACAGCAGCCGGCGGAAATCCCACTGGGCCTGGCGGTGCAGCTCGCGGGCGATGCCGATCGGGCCGGTCAGCTTGGACGGGCCGATGTCCGAGTACGGGCTGAGCAGGGCGCCAAGCGTGCGGAACGTGCCCGCGAGGTTGTCGCCGATCTGGGCGAAGGGCGACGGGTGGATGATGAGGATGCTGTCCCGGTACCGGATGCCCACGCGGGCGACCGGCTGGCCGGTGGCCTCGTCGCGCACCAGCCGCGGCTGGATCGGGACGCGGACCTCCGCGCCGCCGCGCTGCAGGAGGAACTCGACCGGGCGCGTGGCGTGCTGGGCGAGATGCTCGCTCACCGCGACCCGCTGGAACAGCACCCGCCCGTCCACGGCCACGATGCGGTCGCCGGTCCGCACCCCGGCGGCCTCGGCGGGGGACCCCGGGCTCACCGTCTCCACCGTCAGGTCCTGGGCCGGCTCAATCCCCGCGCTGCGGGCCTTCTCCTCGCCGACCAGCCGCGGATAGACCGTCAGCGACAGGGTCTGGCCGGCCCGCTCGATCACAAAAAGCGACTGCCGGCGCCCGTCCCCGGCCCGTTCCCGGCCGAGAAAGATGGAGGTGAAGATCTCCTCGAAGTTTTTCACCGGGACGCCGTCGATCGAGCGGACCAGGTCGCCCGGCCGGAGCCCGGCCTCCTGGGCGGGGTTCGGGACGGTCGTGCCGTCGGCCAGCCGGATGCTGGGGGCGAGGTTGCCGATCCGGGTCGTGTTCCACTCGGCGATCACGGGCTGGCCCGCGACCCAGACGATGCAGGCGAGGCCGAAGGCGAAGAGGAGGTTGAAGGCCGCGCCGGCCACGAACACCACCAGCTTGCTGAGGTAGCTGATGGGGGGCAGGGCCGCGGCGTCGACCTGGCTCTTGCCCTCGACGGCCCCGAGGTCGGCGAGCTGGGGCAGGAGCACGTAGCCTCCGAGGGGAATCCACGCCAGGCGGTATTCCACCCCGTCCCGGCCGGTCCACGCGACGATCGCCGGGCCGAAGCCGATGGAGAAGCGCTCGACCTTCACGCCGCGCCAGCGGGCGGCGAGAAAGTGGCCGAGCTCGTGCACGAAGATCGAGGCGCCGAAGAACAGCACCACCAGCAGCGCGGACCAGAGCCCGGCAAACACCGTGAAAAAAGCCTCGGGAGCCATCGGGGTCAGGCGGCCGGCGCGAGCCGGGCGGTGGCGGTGCGCCGGGCGGCGGCATCGGCCGCGAGGACGGCGGGGAGGGTCTCCGGTTCGAAATTATCCATGGTCTGCAAAGTCTGGTCGATGATGCGGGGAATCGCAAGGAACGGGACGTGGCCGGCGAGGAAGGCGGCCACGGCGACCTCGTTGGCGGCATTAAAGACGGCGGGCGCGACGCCCCCGGCGGCCATGGCCTGCCGGGCGAGGCGGTAGCAGGGGAAGCGGCCCTCGTCGACCGGCCGGAACTCCAGGTTCAGGAGCTGGGTGAAATCGAGCGCCGACTCGACGCCGGGCGCGCGCCGGGGGTGCAGCAGGGCGTGCTGGATGGGGAAGGTCATCGACGGGGGCGAGAGCTGGGCGAGCATGGTGCCGTCGGTGAACTCGACCAGGCCGTGGACGAGGCTGGCCGGGTGGATCACCGCGGTGCATTGCGCGGCGGCGAGGCCGAAGAGCCATTGCGCCTCGATCAGCTCGAGGCCCTTGTTGGCGAGGGTGGCGCAGTCGACGGTGATTTTCGGGCCCATCGCCCAGGTGGGATGCCGGAGCGCGTCGGCGGGGGTGACGTGGGCGAGCCGCTCGGCCGGCCAGTCGCGGAACGCGCCGCCGCTGGCGGTGAGCACGATGCGGCGGACGTCGGTCGTCGCGTGGCCCGTGAGGCACTGCGCCACGGCGCTGTGCTCGCTGTCGACGGGCAGGAGCTGGGCGCCGTGCCGGCGCGCCGCGGCCATGATGAACTTGCCGGCGAGCACGAGCAGCTCCTTCGAGGCGAGGGCGAGGTCCTTGCCGGCGGCGAGCGCGGCCAGCGCGGGCTCGAGCCCGGTGGTGCCGACGACCGCCACCAGCACGACCTCCGCCTCCGGCAGCTGGGCCAGGGCGACGAGGCCGTCGAGCCCGCCGTGCAGGGCGGTGCCGGGCGGAAAGGCCCCGGCGGCCTGCGCCGCGGCGTGGGCCGCGGGCTCAAACACGGCGACGTGCCGCACGCCGAACTCCCGGGCGATCTGGGCGAGCCGGACGTGGTTGGCGCGCGCGGCGATGCCGACCAGCTCGAGCTTGTCCGGGTGGGCGGCGATGACGCGCAGGGTGCTCTCCCCGATCGAGCCGGTGGCACCGAGGAGGACGACGCGCTTGCGGGAGGTGGAGGGGGAGGCGGCCACGAAGCCGGCAGTTATGTCGGAGCCCCGGGCGGCGGGGCAAGCGCGGAGGCGCGGCTCCACTCCCGGAAAAACACTCCTCCCGCCTGGACACCCCGGGTGCCCCGGACGACCGGGCCGCGTGGGCCTCCTTGGGCTCCGCTAGGGGCGGAGGGCGTGCGAGGCGGACGGCGGGCGAAGCGGACGGCGGGCGAAGCGGACGGCGAAGCGGCGGGCGGGGCGGAGAGGCGGGCGGGGCGGACGGCGAAGCGGCGAGCGAGCGTGGAGCGCGGGCGGGGCGGAGCGCAATTGTCACGTAATACGTGACAATTGCCCCAGAGCCACGACGTGGCTTGCGGGTGGTTGGTGATGCTGACCGCGGCACCGGGCTCCGGATGACAGATGAAATCGCTCGCCGCCGCCGGGGCTCGGCGTGGCTTTCGTGGCTCGATCTGGGCTCGGCCCCGGTTGGGGCCCCGGAGGGTGTCTAGCCCCGTCTTGTGGCGGAGGGAGCAGGAGCGCAATTGTCACGTAATACGTGACAATTGCGCTGGGGCGACGGAAGGGGGATGGGCGGCGGCGGCCTCGGAGGGAACTGCGCGCTGCGGCTGGGGTTTGGCGCGGCTTGATGCCCCACGGCTTAGGACGGAGCGGCTGGGTGCGCGCGGCTGAGTGCGCCGCGGGGCGGGCGGGTTACGGCAGGGCGAAGAGGAAGTACGCCAGCGGGGCGGTGAGCAGCAGGCTGTCGCTCAGGTCGAACACCCCGCCGATGCCGGGGATGCCGGCGCCGGAATCCTTGAGGTCGGCCCGGCGCTTGATGATGGACTCGATGAGGTCGGAGACGATCGCGACCAGGGCGATGGGGGCGGCGAGGAGGGCGCCGATCAGGGGCGTCAGGTGCGGGGGCAGCTGGCCGCGGCCGAGCCAGGCCACGAGCGCGCCCACGGCCATGGACAGGGCCACGCCTCCGACCGCGCCCTCCCAGGTTTTCTTGGGCGAGATGCGCGGGGCGAGCGGGTGGCGGCCGATGGCGAGGCCGGTGAGCAGCGCGCCGACATCGCAGAATTTAGCCACGGCGATGAGCCAGACGCAGAGCAGCAGCCGGCCG